>NZ_JXIS01000073.1:0-5084 GCF_000836715.1 Bacillus sp. L_1B0_5
AAGATTTGGGTGATCTTACAGGTGAAATTTGTTATTTAGGATTAGACTTATCTAAAACAACAGACTTAACATGCGTGAGTTTAAACTTCCCTTCACATGATGATGAAGGAAGGTCGATTATAAAAGTGAAACAAATGTATTTCCTTCCTAATGAAAATATTGATTTTAAAGAAAAAGAGGATAACGTTCCATATACAGATATGGTTGAACGTGGTTTTGCTACGTTTTGTGATGGGAAAATGATTGACCAAGATCAAGTTATGGAATATATCGTTGAATGTATGGATTTGTACGATGTACAACAAATAAATTATGATCCAGCAATGTCCCAAAAGTTAATAGAGAAGCTTGAAAACCTCGGTTTAGAATGCATTGCAGTAAATCAGTATCCAAACGTTATGAATGCAATGCTTGACGATTCAGAAATACTAATTTATGAAAAGCGTTTAATTACAGACAATCCTTTATTTGTTTATTGCGCTCTTAATGTTGTAGTGGTAACAAATATTAACGGAATGAAAGCACCAAGTAAGCGACAGTCCAAAAAGAAGATTGATGGATTTGTGGCTTTTTTAGTTGCTCACAAAGAAACGATGATGGTTATGGATAGCATATCTGAAGAAGGTATGGATGAATTGATTGGTGATATTTATAGATAAGGAGTGATATTAACACTCCTTATTTTTTATCATTGGGGAACTTCAACTGGGTTTAGTTCTAGTAAACCAGCTAATATATTATATGATTTTACTAATTCATTATAGTAACCGAATGTATGTTGCATGCTATGATTTGTGCCTCTACTACTAATGAATTCTCGACTGAACTGTTCGAACTTTGCTAGGAAAGTATCGATTTCTTCAGCTGATAATTCGTCGTTTTGTAAGTAGTAACCTTTCATTGTGATGAAAGTAGAGTATGCCATTGAATGATACCCATATAGCGCATGCTCATTAATTTTTTCGCGATCCAGTTCATCACTTAATAAATTATATATGCGTCTACAGTTAATGATAGTAGTTACAGCGAAATTCTTAATGTTTTCTTTGTGGTATGAAAAATTATCCATTATATCCACCTCCTTCTAAAAGTATCTTATCATATAGGGATATTATATAAGAAGGATTTTGTATTGAAAGGCGGTGAGAAATTGGGTTTAAGGGATAGGTTTTCAAATTATTTATTTAAAAAGGCTGAAAAGCGTGGCTATCTTGATGATGTTTTAGGGAAAAGTATTCGTTACGGCGGTGTGTATGTTACAGATTCAAACATTTTACAATCTAGTGACGTTTATGAATTGTTACAAGATATTAGTAATCAAATGGTATTAGCTGATATCGTTGTGGAAGATGAATTTGGGAATGAAATCAAGGATGATATTGCCCTTCAAATCTTAAGGAATCCCAACAACTATCTAACACAATCAGAATTCATTAAATTAATGACGAATACTTATTTACTCGAGGGAGAGACATTCCCGATATTAAACGGTGCTCAAATACATTTAGCTTCCAATGTTTTTACAGAGTTAGATGATAATTTGGTAGAGCATTTCAATATTGGTGGTCATGAGATTCCTCCATTTATGATTCGGCATGTAAAAAATATTGGTGCAGATCATTTAAGAGGAAAAGGTATTCTCGATTTAGGAAGAGATACACTCGAGGGCGTTATGTCAGCTGAGAAAACTTTAACTGATAAATATAAAAAGGGTGGACTGTTAGCATTCTTGCTAAACTTGGATGCTCATATCAATCCACAGAATGGCGCGCAGTCAAAGTTAATCAATGCAATTTTAGATCAACTAGAATCAATTGATGAAGCAAGGTCTGTAAAAATGATTCCTCTTGGAAAAGGGTATTCAATTGACACGCTTAAAAGCCCGTTAGACGACGAAAAGACTCTAGCATATCTAAATGTGTATAAAAAGGATTTGGGTAAGTTTTTAGGCATAAATGTGGACACATATACAGAGTTAATCAAAGAAGATATTGAGAAAGCAATGATGTATATTCACAATAAAGCAGTTAGACCAATAATGAAAAATTTTGAAGACCATTTGAGTCTTCTTTTTTATGGCCAAAATTCTGGGAAACGAATTAAATTCAAGATTAATATTCTTGATTTTGTTACTTATAGCAACAAGACAAATATCGGTTATAACCTTGTGCGTACAGCTATTACTTCACCTGATAATGTCGCTGATATGCTTGGATTCCCTAAACAAAATACAAAGGAATCACAGGCCATTTATATTTCAAATGATGTAACTGAAATCGGCAAGAAAGAGGCAGCAGATGGTTCATTGGGAGGAGGTGAAGAGAATGAAAATTGAGGTCCGAGGGAATCAAGTCATACTTGATGGATATGTGAATGTTGTGGACAGAGAAAGTCGAATGTTACCTTCTCCAAGGGGATATTTCAAAGAGAGAATTGTCCCTAAGACGTTTGAAAAAGCGTTAAAGAAAGCAAAGAATGTGGACTTACTTTTTAACCACGATAAGAATAGAAATCTTGGTTCTATTGAAAACGGAAATCTGGAATTGTATGAAGACAATATTGGTTTAAGAGCCATCGCTACGGTTACAGATGAGCAAGTGATTAAGAAGGCAAGGAATAAAGAATTACGTGGTTGGTCATTTGGTTTTGTTTCTGAAAAAGATTCATGGGAAGAAGGTGAATCTGGTGTTCAAAAACGCTCTATTGAAGAACTAGAGCTTTTAGAAGTTTCTATTTTGGATATGACACCAGCCTATGTTGCAACTTCCATTGAAACCAGGGGCGAAAATACAGCCATGATTGAAATGAGAAGTGAAGAAGCAGCTGTAAAAACAGTTGTGGAAGATGATACAGAAGAAAGAAGCAACCTTATCAAACAAATAAAAAAAGTTTTGGAGGAAAATTAACATGAATTTAAAAGAAATCTTAAACGCATCTTTAACAAGAACGAAATCTCGATTAGCAGAATTACAAGGGAAAGTAGAAAAAAATGAAGTTCGTTCAGAAGAATTAGCAGCCGTAAAAGCAGAAGTAGAGCAATTAACAAAAGAAGTACAAACTATTTCTGATGAATTAGCGAAACTAGAAGAGGAAGAAAAGGAAGAAGATCCAGACAAAAAGAAAGAGGAAAATCCAGATGAAAAAGAAGATCCAGCAGCAAAAGAAAATCCCGATGGAAAAACTGAACTGTCAGAAGAACAACGTTCAGCTATTTCAGCATCTATCGCAGCAGCTCTTTCCACTAAAGGTCATAAATCTACTAAAAACAAAGAAAAGGAAACTCGTTCAGCTTTTGCAAACTACATTGTAGGTAACATTGATGAAACAGAAGCTCGTGCATTAGGTTTAGTTACTGGTAATGGTTCTGTTACGATTCCAGATTTCTTAAGTAAAGAAATTATTACGTATGCTCAAGAAGAAAACTTCTTACGTCGATTAGGAACAGGAGTAAAAACAAAAGAAAATATTAAGTATCCTGTTTTAGTTAAAAAGGCAGAAGCACAAGGTCATAAAAATGAGCGAACAAATAATGAAATGCCAGAAACGGATATCGAGTTCGATGAAATTGAATTATCACCAACGGAATTTGATGCACTGGCTACAGTGACGAAAAAATTATTAGCACGTACAGGTTTACCGATTGAACAAATTGTTATGGATGAGCTGAAAAAGGCTTATGTTCGTAAAGAAACTCAATATATGGTTAATGGCGATGAAGCTAATAACATCAATGATGGTGCATTGGCAAAGAAAGCCGTTGAATTTAAAACGGATGAAAAAAATCTCTATGATGCATTAGTAAAAATGAAAAATACACCGGTTAAAGAAATTCGTAAAAAAGCAAGATGGGTGTTAAATACAGCAGCACTAACAAAAATTGAAACAATGAAAACGGATGATGGTTTCCCATTACTTCGTCCATTTAATCAAGCAGAGGGCGGCATTGGTTATACATTATTAGGCTTCCCTGTTGAGGAAGAAGATGCAATTGATATCCCTGATTCACCAGATACACCAGTATTCTATTTCGGTGATTTCTCTAAGTTTTATATTCAAGATGTTATTGGATCACTAGAAGTACAAAAGTTAGTTGAGTTATTCTCACGTACAAACCGTGTAGGCTTCCGTATCTGGAACTTACTAGATGCTCAATTAATTCATTCTCCATTTGAAGTTCCAGTTTATAAGTATGTTTTAAAAGCTTCTACTGGGGCTTAATATGGATGATTTAATTGAGAAATTAAAATCTCATATTCATTGGGAAGAGGGTATGGATGATTCTATGCTCTCTTTTTATATTAAGCAAGGTCAACGATATGTAAAAAAAGCATGTGGAAGAGAAGTGGAATACCTGGTCATTATGTGTGCAGGTATTTTTTATGAATATCGTGTAGCTGAAAAAGAATTAGAACAAGCTTTGGATGCTTTGACACCATTCTTTGTCCAGGAGGTTTATGATGCCGAAGAGGAAGACGAATAAACTTAAATGGATGGGTGATTTACTCAAATTAGGAGAGACGATTGATCCAGTAACAGACCGTGTTGTGATGGGATATCCATTAGAACGGAAAATTCGATATAACAACATTGGAGTTACGGCCACTGATAAATTCACAACAAAAGATACGAGTGAAATTGTAAAGAAAATTGAAGTTCGTATTGATCGTGACATTGAAAACAATCAAAAGACTTATCGCGTAAAAGTTGGTGGCCGTATTTATAACATTGAACGCATTTATGTAAAAGAAGAAGACCGATTGATGGAGGTGTCACTATCGTATGCAAATTAGTTTTGAACAGTTGCGAAGCCTTATGAAGAAATCTGGTATTCCAGTTTCTCGTGATAGTGCTCCTACAGGGATAGATTACCCTTATATTGTGTATGAATTTGTGAATGAGCAACATAAGAGGGCTTCTAATAAGGTCCTAAAAGATATGCCACTTTATCAAATTGCAGTTATCACTAATGGAACTGAAAAAGATTATGAGCCATTAAAGGCTGTTTTTAATGAAGTAGGCGTGTCTTATTCTCAGTTTGATGGAATGGGTTATGACGAGAATGACGACACTATCACGCAGTTTAT
>NZ_JXIS01000074.1:0-1996 GCF_000836715.1 Bacillus sp. L_1B0_5
GGCGGTTGTACTTGTGTCCTTGGACATCGCTTGATATTCAGCACGTAACATAGCTGTACGTTTCTTGGCTGCTTCCATTTGAATTTCAAGCTTCTTCTTTTCAGCAAGAAGTTTATCAGTCATCGTCGCATCTTGGCCCATTGCTGCAATATGATTTTTATATTCTTTCGCTGCATTATTCATAACCATATTGATTTGCTTCAATGTATTTGCATACTGAACCTGACCATCCATTTTAAAATTAAGGACGACGTTCCTTTCTTTACTATTCCCTGGCATTTTCTCACCTCATTTCTTATAGGAATGGTGTTTGATCTAGCGTGTAGATTTGTTTTGGTTTCTGCTCATGTAATGCATCTGGATTGTTGTATCTGAGATGCATAATGAACTGTTTTAGAAAATGTGCCGGTGTGATTTTCCAAAAGTCATCCATACTTAAACCAAGCAATGTATTACCGACATAAAAATAAAAATCCCAGTCCAATTCGGACTGAGATTCCTCGTTTTTAGTCAGTATGTTTTTTACTTTTTTTCTTGCTTCAGCTTCTCCATATCAGAAGTTTGGAAAGTTTGGCCACTGAAAATTTCGTATACAACGATGAAGATATCAGGTAAATCATTCATAGGAATGGCACCTTTCAATTCAGCTAATGTACATTCTGTACCGCCGCTACGTACCATCGCATAAATTAATGCACGCATCAATTTCGCTTCATTTTCTCCCAGGCTAAATTGACCTTTTCCTAACATATCATTCATTTCTTTTTCAAATTCATGATAAGGTGTTCCATACGCCTCTTCCACATAAGGAAAAGATTCAAAAGTAAAAACAACAGGGATTGTAACACCCTGTATTTTAATACTATTTCTAGTTATATTAACGTTAACTAAATCACTTAAACGTGCCATACTATCACTCCTTATTTCCCTGGCGTCGATGTTCCACCAAGTTGTGTTAATTGAGATTCATCACAAATGACTTGTTTTAAGAAATCTTCAGCTTTAATTCCTTTTGCCTCTGGATCACCAGTATCTAATTCAGCTTGTGTTACGTCATTAAATAACAATGGATCTGCTGTAATTGTGTAAGCAATGTCATCCACAGTCATTTCATCACCTTGTGTTTTCCAAGATTCTTCTACTGGAGCAACTGTACATTTTGGGTACCAACGTAATATTTTTGTTCCATCATTTAAAGGAAATACAACACCTACTGCGAACTTTGGGTACGCCTTCGCCTTCGCTGTTTCAAAAGACACGCCCTTTTTACGTGTTTTGGCAAAGATTTTATCTTTTACTTCACGATTTAGACCAGCAAGATTAAAAGCTAATCCAAACGCTGTATTTTTGACAATGTTAATAATTTTTTTGTTAGATGCCCACTTTGTAAAATTAGTAGAAGTAGTGGAAATCGTTAAATCAGAAATGTTCGTTTGTCTATAAACGATATCCTCATAAGTTGGTAGTGCACTAGAAGTTTCATTTCCCTTCATCAAGCACAGATATAAATCTTCGATCCCTACCGAATATTGAATTTCTTTATTTTCAACTGTCATGTATATCATCCTCACATTCTATCTATTATTTTTTGTGCCATAATATCAGCAATTTTGTCACCTTCTGCATCAAAGGTATTCTGAACAAAATGTTTCCCTTTCACACGGCCCTTACCATTTGCTTTTTTATGACCATGTTCAACTAAGTACCAATACCAAGCTTCATCTTTAAATTCCACAGATACACGATCATCTTTTACAACAATCTTTAGACTATCTCTTAAATGTGTCCGCTTGTTTTTACTGGATGCTTTAATTTTTGGTTTTAATTTACTCGCAAAATACTTCGCTGCTTCGTCTAACACATCCAAACTTACTTTTTTATTCACCCGTAATAGCGTATTAATATCTTCTAAAGCTTCAGAAAAGCCATTGTTATTTGAAGCCATTACTGGATACACCTCACATACGTTATAAACTGCGTGATAGTGTCGTCATTC
>NZ_JXIS01000075.1:0-29701 GCF_000836715.1 Bacillus sp. L_1B0_5
CGACTTCCTTATGTTAACATCTTCGTTTTTCGATGTCAACTAAGTTTTTTAATTTCTTTTTTGTCGTTTTCTGCGTTTCCGCATCAGCGACGGTTATTAATATATCATGGTAAAAAATGAAATGCAACACCTTTTATAAACTTTTTTTAAAACTGCCCACATTTCTTTTTTAATATCATATACTTAAACGAAATATCTCTTTCATGTATGAGTAATTCCTACATATATTTTATATAAAGTTACTCTATCAAAAAACGTTTCTTTCTATAATAAACGTTTTATTCATATACCATATCATACAAGGAGGAATACATATGGACTATACCGATTTATTAATCAAACTAGGTCTCTCGGCTATTTTAGGATTTGCCATTGGTTTAGAACGCGAATTAAAACGGAAACCACTTGGTTTAAAAACGTGTTTAGTTATTTCTATTATTAGTTGCCTCCTAACGATTGTTTCTATTAAAGCAGCTTATAACTTACCACATACCGATCATATGAATATGGATCCACTTCGACTTGCCGCTCAAATTGTATCAGGAATTGGTTTTTTAGGTGCTGGCGTAATTTTAAGAAGAGGCAACGATAGCATTGCAGGGCTCACGACTGCCGCTATGATCTGGGGTGCTTCTGGTATTGGTATTGCCGTTGGAGCTGGTTTCTATATCGAGGCAATTTTCGGAATGTGTTTTCTTATGATTAGTGTCGAACTGATACCATTGACAATGAAGTTTGTAGGTCCTAGGTCATTTCGCCAACGTGATATTGCAGTGAAACTTGTTGTGCGAAATATGGACAATATCCCGGTTGTAATCGAAGAGATAAAAGAAATGGATATAAAAGTTAAAAATATGAAGCTTAAAACATTAGAAAACGGTTCTCACTATTTACATCTTAAACTGTCCATTGATCAAAAAAGACATACCGCTGATGTTTACTATGCTCTCCAACATCTTGAAAGTGTCCAACAAACTGAAGTGGAAAGTATGTAGCATAAAACAAACTCTCTTTAATTAGAGAGTTTTTCTTTTTTCTATAATGGTAACAATGAATGTAATCCTGCAAAACAAGGAGGAATTTACTATTGAAATCCCGTCCGAATTTAGTAGATACATTTCGTGATTCCATTATTTTTCGTTTAATTTGTTTTATTATTGTATTCACTGCTTTTTCTGGTTTTCTTATACATAGATTAGAACCCTCTCATTTCACTACATGGTTTGACGGAATTTGGTGGTCAATCGTTACCATTTTTACAGTTGGATATGGCGACTTTGCTCCCCATACAACGACAGGAAAACTAATAGGTATAAGTATTATTTTATTAGGAACTGGCTTTTGTTCTTATTATATGGTTCTATTCGCTACTGAGATGATCAGTAAACAATATATGAAAATTAAAGGTGAAGAAGCCGCTACCTCTAACGGTCATATGATTATCGTTGGCTGGAATGAGCGTGCAAAACATGTTGTAAAGCAAATGCATGTACTACAACCAAACCTTGATATCGTTTTAATTGATGAAACACTTTCTTTACTTCCAAAACCCTTTCATCATTTAGAATTTATAAAAGGTTGTCCGCATCACGATCAAACTTTATTAAAGGCTAATATTGAAACGGCACACACCATATTAATAACAGCGGATAAAGAAAAGAACGAAAGCTTAGCAGATACACAGTCCATTTTAAATATTTTAACTGCAAAAGGACTCAATCCAAGCATTCACTGCATCGCCGAACTACTTACTACTGAACAAATTCAAAATGCAACGAGAGCTGGCGCGTCAGAAATTATAGAAGGAAATAAATTAACGAGTTATGTATTTACCGCTTCTCTTTTATTCCCTTCTATTTCAGGTGTACTATTCTCACTTTACGATGAAATCTCTGATAATAAATTACAACTGATGGAGCTTTCTCCATCCTGCACCGGACAAACCTTTGCAAATTGTAGCTATACCCTTTTAAAACGAAACATTCTCTTACTAGGTATAAAGCGTGACGATCAATATATGATTAACCCAGTCCATACCTTCATTCTTATCGAAAGCGACATACTAATTGTTATTCACCATTAAGAAAATGTTTTTCTAGTTCCCGCATGAGCACTTTTCCAATATTGATATATTTTCTTTTCACATCTGCATCTGGATCTTTCGGTTCAGCAAATTGATCCATCCCACTCGTTCCCGCAGTTAAAGTATTCACATTATCATCTAGTTCGTCTTGATATACGTGCGAAAGAATATACGGCGTTTCAAGACGGACTACTACACCAGGAACATCTAGTTCACCATCTACTGCTGTAAACGGCACTCGTAAAAATTGATACCCATCTTCTTCATCGATTTTGTAATCGAAGCATCCTTTATCATAATCCCAATTACCACCAATACTATATCCAAGTGGTTTCATAACCTCTTCTAATTTATATAACGCATATGTACGTCCTTCTAAATTTGATTGAATCGGAATCAAGCCCATCCCTCCAAGACTTTTCCTTTAGCATACCCACTCTAGTTTGAATATACTGATGGACTTTTCGATAAAATAATAAAAAGCGACCGGATTCCGGTCGCTTTTTATTATTTTAAACGCTCTTCTAATTCTGCTTTTAATTCTTCAAATCCTGGTTTACCAAGTAAAGCAAACATGTTTTTCTTGTATGCTTCTACGCCAGGTTGATCAAATGGATTTACGCCTAATAAGTAGCCGCTCATCGCACATGCTTTTTCGAAGAAGTATACAAGGTAACCGAATGTATACTCATTTAATTCAGGAATATTTACGATTAAGTTTGGTAATCCGCCATCGCTATGTGCAAGTAATGTACCTTCGTATGCTTTTGTGTTTACGAAGTCTACAGTTTCACCAGCAAGGTAGTTTAATCCGTCTAAATCGTTGTCTTCTAATTCGATTGTTAGTTCATGTGTAGATTTACCTACTTTAAGAACTGTTTCAAATAAGTCACGACGACCTTCTTGAACGTATTGACCTAATGAGTGTAAGTCAGTTGAGAAGTTTGCTGAAGATGGGAAAATACCTTTTTGATCTTTTCCTTCACTTTCACCAAATAACTGTTTCCACCACTCAGCGAAGTATTGAAGTGCTGGCTCATAGTTAACAAGCATTTCAATTGTTTTTCCTTTATTGTATAAAGCGTTACGAACTACTGCATATTGGTAAGCTGGGTTTTCTTCTAGTTCTGATGTTCCGAAGTCATCATGACCAGCAGCTGCACCTTTCATCATCTCTTCAATATTCAAGCCACTTACTGCGATTGGTAATAAACCAACTGGCGTTAATACAGAGAAACGTCCTCCAACATCATCTGGAATAACGAATGTTTCGTAACCTTCGTTATCAGCTAATGTTTTTAATGCACCACGCGCTTTATCTGTAGTTGCATAAATACGTTTGCGAGCTTCTTCTTTTCCATACTTCTCTTCTAATAACTTACGGAAAATACGGAATGCTAGTGCTGGCTCTGTTGTTGTACCTGATTTGGAAATAACGTTAATAGAGAAGTCTTTACCTTCTAATACGTCCATTAAATCTTTCATGTAAGTGGAGCTAATGTTTTGTCCAACAAATAGCACTTGTGGAGTTTTACGTTGTTCTTTAGATAGCGTGTTGTAGAAAGAATGGCTTAACATTTCGATTGCTGCGCGTGCTCCTAGGTAAGAACCACCAATACCTACAACAAGTAAAATGTCAGAGTCATTTTTAATTTTTTCTGCGCATTTTTGAATGCGAGCGAATTCTTCTTTGTCATATTGAAGCGGAAGGTCTACCCACCCAAGGAAATCGTTCCCAGCTCCAGTTTTTTCGTGGATTGCGTGATGTGTTACTTTCACTGCATCACGTAAATAAGTGATTTCATGTTCACCGATGAAGGATAACGCTTTAGAATAGTCGAACGTTACATGTGTACTCATCTTTTTCCCTCCAATTATGGATATGTATTTCTGTATTCACTTTAGCGAAACTGAAGTTGTAAATCAAGCGATTCAAACATTGTAAACGTAACCAATATATAATTTTTAGAAAAAGTTCATTTTTTGCATAAAAATTCGCATTTTTCGGTATAGATGTATATACATCCTTTTTCGAACATTTTTTATGTATAAAAACAACATAACTACCCCATTCTATAAAAGAGTTAATTAACTCATCGCTTGCTCATGCTTCACAATTAAGGGGGGCTTTTTCATGAGTACTCTGCAACGTATCGCATTAGTCTTTACTGTAATTGGCGCTGTGAACTGGGGACTAATCGGATTTTTCCAGTTTGACTTAGTAGCAGCCATTTTCGGCGGACAAAATTCAGCTCTTGCACGTATTATTTACGGCATCGTTGGTATATCTGGGCTTATCAACCTTGGTTTACTGTTTAAACCATCTGAAAATCTTGGTACGCACCCAGAAACAAACGAAATTCGATAATCAGTATGTCCTTTCACCTCCGACATACGAATATGATTGCATGCAATCATATTTGCAAATATATATCATAAGATAAAGTAAAAGAGGAACGCTCATATGCGTTCCTCTTTTACTTTGTTAACTCGGACTCTTCAATCCATTCTGCCAACTTTTCTCGCAGCGTATTAAATCCGTTTTCAGATGGGTTCGGTATAAGAATCCTTCCTTGTTTTCTTTTCGCCGCTTTTAACGATAAACTCATTTTTCTGTGCTCTTCATCAATTGAAAGTACCTTTACTTCTACTGTATCGCCGACTTTTAAAAAGTCATGAATATCCTTTACATATCCATTTGTAATTTCAGATATATGCACAAGTCCTTGTGTTTCTGCATCTAACGCTACAAATGCACCGTAATCTTGAATTCCAGTCACTTTCCCTGTTACAACCACTCCTGTTGTATATTGTTCTGACATATGAAACACTCCCATACGTTTACCATTCTCTCTACAATTATAGAGAGCAAAGCAGATATATTTATTTTAAATATCCGATTGGTTAGTACGCATTCTAGATAATGATATCTAGAATGCGTATACCTTATATTAGTAAATTATACCACTATGACAGAACTCATTCAAAATTCATGAAAAATTTCCCTTAAAGAAGTATAATTCTCCAATATTGGGATAGACTACTAACACATGGCTTTCTAGTATTCCCCCCCTTTTATGGACAAAACGTATTACGTTTTGTCCTTTTTTTATTTTCTACAAACCGTTCCATTCTCTTCATTGCTCCCATAAGTTGTTCAAGCGACGTCGCATATGAACAACGAATAAATCCTTCACCACTTTCGCCAAATACGCTACCAGGAACAACGGCCACTTTTTCTTCCAGCAATAACTGTTCTGCAAATTCCGCTGAAGATAATCCGGTTGAGGATATAGAAGGAAACACATAAAATGCTCCGCCCGGCACATGACACGTTAAGCCCATTTCATTGAAAGATGTCGTCATGAAGTTACGACGCTTCTTATAGCTATCTCTCATTCGAATTACTTCATCGTTCCCTGCGCGTAACGCCTCAAGTGCTGCAAACTGAGACATCGTCGGTGCACACATCATTGAATACTGATGGATTTTGAGCATTAATTCTGAAAATTGAACAGGAGCTGCAATCATACCGAGGCGCCATCCTGTCATCGCAAATCCCTTTGAAAATCCTGAAATTAAAATCGTATGCTCACGCATATTTTTAATACTCGCAAAACTTGTATATACTTCGTCGTATACAAGTTCTGCATAAATTTCATCAGATAATACGATTAAATTGTACTTCTCAACAATCACTGCTATTTCTTCAAGCTCGGATTTATTTAGCATTGCACCTGTCGGGTTATTTGGTGAACAAAGCAAAATTGCCTTTGTTTTCGCTGTAATAGCTGCTTCAATTTGTTCTTGTTGTACTTTAAACTCGTTTTCTAAAGTAGTCGCCACAGGAACCGGAACTCCTCCAGCTAATGTCACAAGTGGTGCATAAGAAACGAAGCTCGGTTCAATAATGAGCACTTCATCATTAGGATTTATAATGGCGCGCATCGCTACATCTAACGCCTGGCTTGCTCCAACTGTAACAATGATTTCATCACTTGGATCATAAGATACTGCAAATTGTTTTTTTAGATACTTTGCTATTTCTTGACGGAGCTCCAATAATCCTGCATTTGCTGTATATGACGTATACCCTTGTTCCAAAGAACGAATACATGCTTGCCTTACATTCCAAGGTGTAACAAAATCTGGCTCTCCTACCCCGAGGGAGATAACACCTTTCATATTTGCTGCTAAATCGAAAAATTTTCGAATACCAGATGGTTTTAAAGATTCTGCTGATCTAGATAGTTCAAATTGCTTCATGGTGTCACCACAATTCGCTTATCATCATCGTCTTTTTCATAAATAACGCCCTCATGTTTATACTTCTTCAAAATGAAATGAGTAGTTGTAGAAACGACAGATTCAATTGTTGCTAATTTCTCAGAAACAAACATCGCTACTTCCCCCATCGTTTTCCCTTCTAATGTAATAGAAAGATCATATGTCCCTGACATTAAATAAACGGATTTCACTTCTGAATAACGATAAATTTGTTCAGCAACCGCATCAAACCCAACGCCATGCTTTGGCGTAACTTTCACATCGATCATCGCCGTTAAACCTGTATGTTCTTTCACCTTCGTCCAATCAATATGTGTTACATAATCCACAATAATCTTTTCATTTTCTAACCTCGCAACCATCTTCTTTACTTCTTCTACCTCTATATTTAACAGCTTCGCTAATGTATCTACAGATAATCGACTACTCTTTTCAAGACAAGCTAATAATTCTAATTCTTTTTCTGTCACCATATAAATCATCCTTCCTTTTCGTTTGTGTCTAAATTATACAAATACCCTTTCCAGTTTGAAAAGAAGATTTTTCTATTGAATTATGTCAAAATAAAGTGAAACTTTAATCAGCGAAATGCTTCACCCCGCTGATTATTAGTTGAACCAATCGGACTTTTACGGACAGTTGCTCTCCCACCTAACCTCTTTGCTTGAGCTGCTTTTTGAGGTGGGAGACTTACTGTCCGTTAATGCGGGGTAAAGTGAAACTTTAATCAGCGGAAAAATGCGTGATAAAGCGAAAGGGGATGGAACCGTGAAACCAAAAGTTTATATTGCTGAACCAGTTCCAACATTTGTAGAAAACTATTTATCAGAACACTGTGATTATGAAAAATGGGATCAAAATGAGAAAGTACCTCGTGATGTTCTATTAGAGAAAATACAAGATAAAGATGGGTTATTAAATTTCGGATCTGCTATTAATGAAGAATTACTGACAGTGGCTCCTAACTTAAAAGTAGTAAGCAACATTTCTGTCGGTTACGATAATTTTGATTTACAAGCGATGAAAAAGCGAAATGTTATCGGGACGAATACACCATACGTATTAGATGATACAGTAGCTGATCTCGTTTTCGCCCTTATGTTATCAGCTGGGCGCCGCGTTTGCGAACTTGATTCTTACGTGAAAAATGGTGAATGGAACGCTGAAATCGGAAAAGAACACTTCGGACTAGATGTACACCATAGCACAATTGGTATTATCGGTATGGGCCGAATTGGAGAAGCCGTTGCAAAACGAGCAAAATTCGGATTTGATATGAATGTTCTTTACTATAACCGCCGTCGTAAAGAAGAAGCTGAACAAAAATTCGATGCTACATATTGTGATTTACAGACGCTACTGAAGCAGTCTGACTTTATTGTTCTTCTTACTCCATTAACAGATGAAACATATCACCTTATCGGAGAAAAGGAATTTTCATTAATGAAAGAAACAGCAATCTTCATTAATGCTTCTCGCGGCAAAACAGTAGATGAAGAAGCGTTAATCCATGCTTTAACAGAAAAGAAAATCTTTGCAGCAGGTATCGATACATTTACACAAGAGCCAATTCAAAAAGATAATCCACTCTTATCATTACAAAATGTTGTGACTTTACCACACATCGGATCTGCAACATTAAAAACTAGGCAGCAAATGGCTATGACCGCCGCTGAAAATTTAGTTGCAGGATTACAAGGGAAAACACCGCCTAATATTGTTCGCAGGTAATACTGAATAAACGAAAGGCAAGATGACATCGTCATCTTGCCTTTTTTTGTTAACATATTTTCTTCTTCCTTGGAGATGATATGAACAAAAATCAATGGAGTGACAAAAAATGAATCACGAATATACTTGTCCTTATTTCACTTTTTCCACTCGCGGCACTACTATTCATTACGAATTGTATAAACACGATAACAAAACAGAACGTCCTACTTTCGTACTCGTTCACGGCTTTTTATCTTCCTCATTCAGTTACCGTCGTCTCATTCCCTTACTATCGAAAGCAGGAACAGTGATTGCTCTTGATTTACCACCGTTCGGAAAAAGTGATAAGTCTCATCTCTTTAAGTATTCTTATCACAATTTAGCAACGATTATTATTGATTTAATTGAACATTTATCTCTCTCAAACATTGTATTAGTTGGGCACTCTATGGGTGGGCAAATTTCCCTCTATGTAAACCGTATACGTCCTGAACTCATTTCAAAAACGATTTTACTATGCAGCTCTAGCTATTTAGCACGCGCAACCTTACCTTTACTATACTCTTCTTATTTACCGTTCTTTCATTTATACGTAAAGAACTGGATTATTAGACGCGGCATTGTTCATAACTTAATGAATGTCGTTCATGATCACTCATTAATTGACGATGAAATGAAAAAAGGTTACTCCGCTCCTTTTTATGACGACCGTATATTTCCCGCTTTAACTCGCATGATACGAGACCGTGAAGGTGACTTATCTTCAACTGAATTACAAAAAATTGAAACACCTACACTACTCATTTGGGGTGAAAAAGACCGCGTCGTCCCTGTACATGTAGGTCATCGTCTACACAAAGATTTACCGAATTCAAAATTTATTTCTTACGAAAATACAGGACATTTACTACCTGAAGAAAAGCCTGAACATGTTTATGAAGAAATTATCGCTTTTTCTGCGCAATAAAGTGAAACTTTAATCAGCCCCCACCTAACTTCTTTGCTTCCGCTGAATTTTGAGGTGGGGGGTCTTACTGCCCAGCAAATAGCGGGATAATATAAAAAAGGCTGTCGGAAATTCCGACAGCCTATAATGAACAGCTTCCGCCTTCTTTTATTACAAGTAATTCCACAGCTAATTTCTCACATTTTTCAAGCGCAGGTACTTCCTCAAAAGACATAAAGTATATATGTTGAATCTTCTTTGCGATGTATTTTGGATCGTCAAACACACTTATGACGTTCACAACATCGCTCGCTTCTGTTTCATAAAACTCCGGTCCCATTTGAAACGGATCCCAATTCTTCACAACCTCTATCATCTTTTCATATGTACCCATTCGCTTCCCGCCTTTTCACTTTTTAATACTTTTCTTTATCCTATCACATCAGCTATTCTATAAGAAGAGAGAGAACTTTCATAACTTAACGGTTTTACAGAATAAGGGGGCAAACGTATGCAACTATTTCATAAAACAGTAAATCGGCGTGGAACACATAGCACAAAATGGGATACTTATAAAAACGAAGAACTTCTCCACGCTTGGATTGCTGATATGGATTTTGAAGTACCAAAACCAATTCAAACTGCCTTAAAACAACGGATCGAACATCCGATTTTTGGCTATACACTTCCTCCCGAAAATATTGGGGATATTATTTGTAACTGGACAAAAAAACAATATAACTGGGACATTCAAAAAGAATGGATCGTTTTTAGTGCGGGGATCGTTCCAGCTCTTAGTACGAGCATACAGGCTTTCACAAAAGAAAACGAATCCGTTCTCGTACAACCACCTATTTATCCTCCATTTTTCGAAATGGTCACAACAAACAACAGGCAGTTATGCGTGAGTCCATTACAGAAACAAAATGATACATATGTGATAGACTTCGAGCATTTAGAAAAGCAGTTTCAGCAAGGCGTCAAACTCATGCTTCTTTGTAGCCCTCATAATCCAATCGGACGCGTTTGGACGAAAGAGGAACTTGCGCAGCTCGGATCGTTATGTACTAAATATGACGTTATCGTTGTCGCGGATGAAATTCATTCCGATATCATTTATGCAGACCATACACATACGCCGTTCGCTTCCTTATCTGAAGAATTAGCAGAGCGCACTATCACTTGTATGGCTCCAAGTAAAACATTTAATATCGCTGGATTACAAGCGTCGATTATTATCATTCCAAACGAAAAACTCCGTCACGCCTTTACAGCTATCCAATATAGACAAGGCTTCCACGGGTTAAATATCTTCGCCTACACAGCGATGCAAAGTGCTTATACAGAATGTAATGGTTGGCTAAAAGAAATTCGATTATATATAGAAGATAATGCTCAATTTGCTTGTGAATATATTAAAACTCACATACCTGCTCTTTCCGTAACGAAGCCAGAAGGTAGCTTTTTATTATGGATTGATTGTTCTCGTCTAAATCTTTCTCCAAACGAGCGTACCGCACTACTTGAGGAAAAAGGAAAAATCATCGTTGAACCTGGTGAGAAATACGGGTTAGGTGGCGAAGAACATATTCGAATTAACATCGGCTGTCCACGATCTGTTTTAGAAGAAATTTTGAACAGACTGCGTCATACGTTTTCATAATAATAGAGGAGTCTGTCATATTTTGTCGGTAAGTCGATATATTTCAATAATCGCTGATATATTTCAAGTTACGGTCGATATATTCTAATAATCGCCGATATAATTTGAGTTACATTCGATATATTCCAATAATCGCTGATATATTTTCACTTATACTACACAAAAAAAGCTACCAGCACGGTAGCTTTTACTTTTTCTTCATATCCGCTGCTTTTTTTACAATTACACCACAAGCAATTCGATCGCCTGATTTACCTGTCGGTTGTGTCATACCATCATCAGGGTTTTCTGTAATAATAATAGACGCTCCATCTTTTCTATGAATCGTCGTTTTTCCTTCTTCAAGTGTGATGTGAGGTGCATCGATTTCCGCTTTAATCTTTCCAGAACCATCTGCAACTACGTTCGGTAAATCACCGTTTTCTGCACCCTTCGGATTAAGAAGACCATGTTTTTTATCATCAGGATTAAAATGATTCCCGGATGATTCAAAACGAGGTGCCTTACACTCTCCGATTTCATGTACATGTAGTCCGTGTGGTCCTGGCGTGAAACCTTCTCCTTTAATCGTAATTTTCACGCCACTTGTTTGCTGCACTACTTTCGCAGTCCCTACTTCATCTCCTGAAGCATTATGTAATTTCACTTCAATTTCTTTCGGCTTTCCTTGGTCACAACCTGCCATCAGAAATAATAAACAACAACTGAAAAAAAGCCGTTTCTTCATTCCATTCCCTCCAAAATATATTCTGCCCTTAGATTGTCCGAGCATAGAGGGAAACATACAAAAATGAGTTACTGTTTCTTTTCCGCTAAAAGTTTTTCTTCAACTTTCTGTAATCGCTCCGCTTCGCGTTTTGATACACGAATGAACATACGCCACGTAGCAACGGCACCAATGATAAATAGCACGCAAACAATCCCTGGAATAATATATTCTGTTTTATCTTCCGGAAAATATAAAGGCATCATATAGAACACTCCTTATTATAGGATTTATAAAACATCAGAATTTTCTGTTATATCACTTTAAATTATAGTGGAACCTATCCATATTCTCAAGGGGGCGTTCCGAAAGCGAATGATTTCTTTGACTCCTTCTCCTACTTTCCTTACTATAAACTTGAGGTGAAAAATATGAGAGAAACATTTGAAATTGGTGAAATCGTTACTGGTATTTATAAAACAGGAAAATACATCGGCGAAATTACAAATCGCCGTCCTGGTAGTTATGTCGTAAAAGTATTAGCTGTTTTAAAACATCCGGTGCAAGGTGACTTACATAACGTAAAACAAGCTGACGTACCATTTTTCCATGAAAGACGTGCTTTAGCTTTTCGTGAGCAAACGAACATTCCAGAGCAAATGGTAAAGAAATATGAAGGAGAAATTCCGGATTATACCGAGTCACTAAAATTAGCATTAGAAACTCAAATGAATTCATTTTCTGAAGATGATTCACCTTTTGCAGAGCGTAGTCTAGAAACATTAGAACAGTTAAAGAAAGACTACAAACTGTAAAAAACAAAACGACCAAATTACATAATGTGCAATTTGGTCGTTACTGTGTGCTCACTTTCTTTAACACTTTTGAAAAATCAACGAGTTCTCCTAATGTTGGAGGTGCTGGTTTTACTAAATACTCTTTATCTTTTTCTACTAGTTTAAAAATATTGTACGTCGTCATCGCATCATCAAGCGCACAATGATGCTTCCCTGTCCCTACTTTTCCGTACGCCTCAATTGCTTTCCATAATCCTGTTTGATTTCTTTCTCCAAAAAACTTTTTATACTCAAGCGATAAATCACGACACTGTCCGAAGAATGGAAAAGCTATCCCTGCCATTTCACAATTATGCTTCAGCACTTTCATATCCATATTTCCCCACGTTACAATTGTCGGTTTACATTTCGTTTCGTATTCTGCAAGCTTCTTAACGAGTTCAGGAAATGAAATCCCTTTATCCACGACTTCTTGTTTTATTCCTAAAAACTTCTTACATCGATCCGTTAAAGAGGGAAATGTTTTCGGCCTGACATGTGATGAATACGTATCTTCCACCTTACAGCCAGCAACTGAAACGAGTCCTACCTCAATAATTTCCGGAAAAAATCCTTTCGGTTTCTTTCTATGCTGGGGCATCGTAAACTCAAAGTCTAAAAATAAAAATCGTTGTTCATCCATACGATCCCTTCCTTATCATTTTTGTCATTCCTTTCTATTTGACACTCCTACACGAACAAGCTCGAATGCTAATTCCATTTTAAATATTCAGATTGGATGTATCTTATATATATGTCAAATGCCCACAAATATTTTAAAAAATAAGAAAAAATGACCTATGCAGAAAATATGACAAAATCCCTCCTTTCATTTACATCCGCAGTTTTTCTACTTTATAATGACGTTATGTGTGTTTCATCTAGTTAATATTTGACACACTAAGAAAAACGAATGAAAGGAGATGAGATTTTTGCACGAAACAACGCAAGAACTCGCTAACTGGCAGTATTATTTTGCTATCGCAGTCTTTTTAATTACATATGCCATTATTATTTCTGAAAAAATTAATCGCGCTGTCATCGCACTTCTTGGTGCAGCATTCATGGTAATTGTGGGGGTCGTCGATTTACATAACGCCTTTACGAAACATATTGAATGGGGAACGATTACGCTACTCATCGGTATGATGATTTTGGTGAACATTACGAGTAAATCAGGTGTTTTCCAATACGTTGCCATTAAAGCAGCAAAAGGGGCACAAGGAAATCCAATTAAAATTTTAATTTCCCTTTCCCTACTTACCGCGCTTGGCTCCGCATTTTTAGATAACGTTACAACTGTACTTCTTGTTGTTCCAGTTACTTTATCTATTACGCGCATACTGCAAGTAAATCCTGTTCCATATTTACTTTCTGAAATTATTTTTTCAAACATTGGGGGAACAGCAACATTAATTGGTGATCCACCTAACATTATGATTGGTTCTGCCAATAAGCATTTAGACTTCAATGCTTTCCTATTGAATCTAGCACCAATCGTAATTATTATTATTGGAGTTACAGCAACAATACTTTACTTCATGTACCGTAAACAATTAATTGCCGATCCTGTACAAGTTAAAAAATTAATGAGCTTAGATGAAAAACAATACATTAAAGATCCAGTATTAATGAAAAAATCTTTAACAGTGCTTGGACTTACGATTGTAGGTTTCATGACTCATTCTATTTTCCATATTGATGCGGCTATCATTGCCTTAACTGGTGCTACTGTACTTATGTTAATTGGTGTGAAAGAGCATGAAATTGAAGAAGTATTTGCAAGCGTAGAGTGGGTAACAATTTTCTTCTTCGCAGGGCTATTCGTACTTGTTGGAGGACTTATCGATATTGGTCTTATCAAAATGTTAGCTCAAAAAGTAATTGGTATAACAGGCGGAGATATTTCTTACGCATCCATCCTTATTTTATGGGTATCTGGTATCGCCTCTGCAACAATTGATAACATCCCATTCGTCGCAACAATGATTCCACTTATTAACGATATGGCAGTTGGGCTAGGCTTATCACCATCTGATGCACAAATCGATGTATTATGGTGGGCATTAGCATTAGGTGCTTGTCTCGGCGGAAACGGAACATTAATCGGAGCTTCTGCTAACGTAATCGTTGCAGGTATCGCGAGCCGCGAAGGACATAAATTTAGTTACATGGAATTCCTAAAAGTCGGTTTCCCAATTATGATCGTTTCATTAATCATTTCTCACATTTATATTTACTTACGCTACCTTATGTAATAGAAAAAGCGCTCTGATAATCAGGGCGCTTTTTTTACTTATATCTAAAATATATCGACTTATCAACAAAAACGAAAAATCTACTCTTTATATCTCACCGGTTCATTTCGAATAATAAATAAATGAATCGGTAAAAAAACCGAAAATGTGATTACATGAATAATCGTAAATAATATAGAGTTCGTTCCATATCTGTCTAAAATAGCGTAGATAAGATAAATGGACAATACAATCGATACAGCTGTTGCTAGTAAACTTATAATTGGTACGAAATTAAAAATGAAACATGCAACATATATACCGAATACTTTCCACCCTGCTTCTTCTTTCAAAAAATCTGGTAATTTATCTTTCGCTAAGTCACCCCACGTCTTACTATTCAAAAACGGAATAAACGCAAGCACCCCGTCCGTTGCACCATCATTTTTCGCCATCGAATAAAGTGCAAAAGCCGTTAACAAATATGAAATAATTGCCCAAATCAATATAACAAGAATAAACGCAAAACTAAGAGCAAAGAAACCTGCTAGTACGCCTTGATCCTCCATCTTATCCTCTCCTCTCTACTTTCAACATATTTCATTACATTGCAAGTTATGTTTTAAAATTTATCCAAACTCTTTGTATAATAAGAGAAGAAAGAAAATAAGAGAGGAGAAACACTTATGCATCCATTTGTAAAAGCATTACAAGAGCATTTTACAGCTCATCAAAATCCTGAAAAAGCAGAACCTATGGCTCGTTATATGAAAAATCACTTCCCATTTCTAGGTATTCAAACACCGGAAAGACGCCAATTATTAAAAGACGTCATTCAAATACATACTCTCCCAGATAAAAAAGACTTCCAAATTATCGTACGTGAGCTTTGGGACTTACCAGAACGTGAATTCCAAGCGGCCGCACTTGATATTATGCAAAAATATAAAAAGCATATAAACGAAACTCATATCCCCTTCTTAGAAGAACTTATTGTCACAAAATCTTGGTGGGACTCTGTCGATAGCATCGTCCCTACATTCTTAGGTACTATCTTTTTAAAACACCCAGAATTGATTTCTGCGTATATTCCAAAATGGATTGCATCAGATAACATATGGTTACAACGCGCCGCTATTTTATTCCAACTGAAATATAAACAAAAGATGGATGAAGAACTTCTTTTCTGGATTATTGGACAACTACATTCTTCAAAAGAATTTTTCATTCAAAAAGCGATTGGCTGGATCCTTCGTGAATATGCAAAAACAAATCCGGATGTAGTTTGGGAATACGTGCAAAACAACGAGCTCGCTCCATTAAGTAAGCGTGAAGCAATTAAGCATATTAAAGAAAATTACGGAATAAATAATGAAAAAATAGGCGAGACTCTATCATAGATAGACGCGTTCCTCTATTGAGATTTAAAAAAGAACGTGTTAGAATATGTTCATTATTACTAATATAAGTAGCGATGACGGACTTATAAGTACTTGCATAAAAAGCGATTCAGGGATAGTGAAAGCCTGAAGCCGCAAGGAAACGGCAGTCCCGAGCAATACATGATAAAGTGGATGCACCTTTTGTGTATCAACTAGGGTGGAACCGCGGGCAAACGCTCGTCCCTAGGCAAATAAGCCTTGGGATGAGCGTTTTTTTATGTTCTTTTTAGCATATACTGCTCGTTCCCAAAGTACCAGAGTATGTCATCGCCAATACGTTAACTTGCAAAAGGAGGATTTTCTTATGTATTCAATGGAACAAGTTGTAAACTTAGCGAAACATCGCGGTTTTGTTTTCCCTGGTTCTGAAATTTACGGTGGTCTTGCAAACACTTGGGATTACGGTCCACTTGGAATCGAATTAAAAAATAACGTTAAAAAAGCTTGGTGGAAAAAATTCATTCAAGAATCTCCATACAACGTTGGTTTAGACGCAGCTATTTTAATGAACCCTAAAACTTGGATCGCTTCTGGTCACGTTGGTAACTTCAACGATCCAATGATCGACTGTAAAAAATGTAAAGCTCGTCACCGTGCTGACAAATTAATTGAGGATGCTTTAGATGCAAAAGGCATCGAAATGGTTGTTGACGGTCTTACTTTCGACCAAATGGCTGACTTAATGAAAGAACATGAAGTAAAATGTCCTGATTGCGGTAGTGAAGAATTCACTGAAATTCGTCAGTTCAACTTAATGTTCAAAACATTCCAAGGTGTTACAGAGTCTAGCACAAACGAAATCTTCCTTCGTCCTGAAACAGCACAAGGTATTTTCGTAAACTTCAAAAACGTTCAACGCTCTATGCGTAAAAAGCTTCCATTTGGTATTGGCCAAATCGGTAAGAGTTTCCGTAACGAAATCACGCCTGGTAACTTCACATTCCGTACACGTGAATTCGAACAAATGGAACTTGAATTCTTCTGTAAGCCTGGTGAAGATTTAGAGTGGTTCGCATTCTGGCGTGAAACTTGTAAAAACTGGTTACTTTCACTTGGTATGACTGAAGAGAGCATGCGTCTTCGTGACCACGGTGAAGAAGAGTTATCTCACTACAGTAATGCAACAACTGACATCGAATTCAAATTCCCATTCGGTTGGGGCGAACTTTGGGGCGTTGCATCTCGTACAGACTTCGACTTAAAACGTCACATGGAACACTCAAACGAAGACTTTAACTATATCGATCCACAAACGAATGAGCGTTACGTACCATACTGCATCGAGCCATCTTTAGGCGCAGACCGCGTAACATTAGCATTCTTATGTGATGCATATGAAGAAGAGCAATTAGAAAACGATTCTCGTACAGTTCTTCGTTTCCACCCTGCTTTAGCACCATACAAAGCAGCTATCTTACCATTATCTAAAAAGCTATCTGAAGGTGCTACTGAAGTATTCGCAGAATTAGCTAAAGACTTCATGGTAGACTTTGATGAAACTGGTTCTATCGGTAAACGTTACCGTCGTCAAGACGAAATCGGTACACCATTCTGTATCACATACGACTTCGACTCAGTTGAAGACAAAGCTGTTACAGTACGTGACCGTGACACAATGGAACAAGTTCGTATGCCAATTAGCGAACTAAAAGGTTTCTTAGAGAAGAAAATCCAGTTCTAATTATAAAAAAAGAGGCTGCTCATAAGAGCGCCTCTTTTTTACTTTTCACGTTTTTCTTTAATTGCTACTGTACATCTTGATATACATAGTAAATCATCATTTTCATCAATAATGCGAATATCCCAAACCATTGTCGATTGTCCTCTATGTATTGGTGTTCCAATCGCTGTTACAATTCCATCTTTCTTTGATCGAATGTGGTTTGCATTAATTTCTAATCCGAAACAAATACATTTTTCTTGATCAATTAAATTGTATGAACCAACACTTGCCACTGTTTCCGCTAATGCAACCGATGCACCGCCATGTAAAAATCCAAATGGCTGATGCGTACGCTCATCAACAGGCATCGTAGCAACCACCTTATCTTCTGTCATCTCTAACAACTCAATTCCAAGTGAATCCATTAAAGTTTTTGCCATATCGCTTCCTCCTTCTCTTGTTTTAATTAAATGTATAATTTTACCTATTTATTTTCAAACTACTTATAACACTTATATAAGGAGGCTTCACCTAAATGAAACAGAAATTTTGTATATTACTGCTTATGTTCTCCTTGCTGACTATTGTACCAAATTGTGCAATAACAGCCAAAGCATCTAACCTGACAATCGATGTTAAGACTGTAACGCAAAAAGGTAAGAAACCTTATATAGAATATCAAATAAATAGGCCTTCTTTTCACAACTTTTCTGACTCTACATTTCAAAATAAGCTCAATTTATACTACAAAAAATCCACTGACAAATTTAAAAACAAATTAGAAAAAGAAGCAAAAAAATATTATAAAGAAACAGAAGGATCTAGTACACCATTTCATCCGTACGTAGCTAATGTTGATTATAAAATCTCTTTAAACAAACCACCTTTTCTTAGCCTATATGTGAATTACTATCAATATACTGGCGGAGCACACGGTCTTTATGCGTGGAAGGCAAATACATTTGATTTAAACGAAAAAAAGCTACTGCACTTAGACGATTTATTTCAACAAAAAGATAAATATAAAGATGTAATCCGTGCAGAGATTGTAAGACAAATTAAACAAAATGAAAGTATTTATTTTCCTGATGCGACTGAAAAGGTAATGAGTATGAAAAAGTTTCACTTCTTTTTAGAGCCAGACAATCTCGTCATTTATTTCCCTTTATATGAGATTGCTCCGTATTCAAGTGGAATTCCGCAATTCCGTATTCCATATACATTACTAAGGGACTATTTAAAGCCTTCTTATCAAAATATTTTGATTGACAACAAGTAAATATTTTCGCTACGATAATGTTAACCTAAAAACAACAGGAGGTTAACATTATGAGGAGATTACATGTTTTAGATTTAGCATTAGCTGCCATGTTCGTTGCTCTTATGGCCATCGGTGCAAATATTGTATCTTGGGCACCATTCCTTCAAGTAGCGGGCATCCCATTATCTATGCAACCATTTTTCGCAATTTTAGCAGGTCTTCTTCTTGGAAGTAGACTTGGTGCTTTATCCATGGCTGTTTATATGCTCGTTGGCGTAGCAGGCGCACCAATCTTCGCTAACTTCAAAGCTGGATTTGGAGCACTTTTAGATCCTACTGGTGGTTTTATTATCGCATTTATTATCGTTGCTTACGTATCAGGAAAATTAGTAGAACAAAAAGAAAGACCAACATTCATTACATTTGCAATTGCCTCTTTCACAGGAATTATTTTAACTTATATAATCGGTACTACTTACATGTACGGGGCAGTCAATCTCTTTATGGGCGGTAATATGAGTTATAAAGCTGCTTGGATGATTATGATGTGGTTCGCAGTAAAAGATATTGCATTTACAATTATCGGTGCTATTATCGCACCTCGCATATACTATGCTGTGCGTCGTTCTGCTTATCAGCATTCTCATTCGACGATTTCATAATAAAAAAAAGAGTTATTGCAGCTTGCTGCAATAACTCTTTTTTTTATATTAAGACTCTTGATTCGATTGTTCTTCTAAAATTTTCTTCATCATTGCAACCATGTCATCACGTAATTCTGGGTGTTGCAGGGCCATTTCAATTGTCGTTTGAACAAATCCTAGCTTTTCACCTACGTCGTAGCGCTTTCCTTCGAAATCGTAAGCAAATACACGTTGAATTTCATTTAAGCTTTGGATTGCATCTGTTAACTGAATTTCACCGCCAGCACCGACATGTTGCTGTTCTAAGAACATAAAGATTTCAGGCGTTAAAATGTAACGGCCCATAATCGCTAAGTTTGAAGGTGCTGTACCTTGTGCTGGTTTCTCAACGAAATTGCGAACTTGGTAACGACGACCTTCTTGTTCTAATGGATCGATAATTCCGTAACGGTGTGTTTCTGTTTCTGGAACAGTTTGTACACCAATAACAGAAGAAAGTGTTTTTTCATACTCATCCATTAATTGACGTAAACATGGTTTCTCAGCTTGGACAATGTCATCACCTAGTAACACTGCAAACGGCTCATCACCAATGAATTTACGTGCGCACCAAACAGCATGCCCTAGCCCCTTCGGCTCTTTTTGACGGATATAATGAATATCTACCATTTTTGAAGAAGCTTGTACTTTTTCAAGCAACTCATATTTTTTCTTCTCTAATAAGTTTTGCTCTAGTTCAAATGCGTTATCGAAATGATCTTCGATAGAACGCTTCGTTTTACCAGTAACGATAATAATATCTTCGATGCCCGATTTCACTGCTTCTTCTACAATGTACTGGATCGTTGGTTTATCTACTATTGGTAACATTTCTTTCGGCATTGCTTTCGTTGCTGGTAAAAAACGTGTTCCTAATCCAGCTGCTGGGATTATCGCTTTTCTTACTTTTTTCATCACAAAATACCCTCTCTCCTGTCGGAATCAATAGCAATTATTTCCTACATAAAACAAAAGGGAGATTTCGCTCCCTTTTGTTCCTTACTACTTAAAATTACTTTGTATTATAAACGATTCATAATGTCTTCTTTAATAGTAAGTAACTTTTGTTCACTATTTTGTAAAGAACTATCTTGTACACCGAAGTAGAACTTAATCTTCGGTTCAGTTCCAGATGGACGTAGGCAGAACCATGAACCATCTTCTAATTGATATTTTAACACATTTGATTTCGGTAAGTGAATCTCTTCTTTATGTCCATCTTGTAAAGATGTAACGATACTTGCTTTATAGTCCTCCACTGCTACGACTGTTAAGCCCGCTACTTCTTTCGGAGGATTCTTACGGAACGTCGCCATCATCTCTTGGATTTGTTCCGCTCCATCTTTTCCTTTTAACGTTAACGATACAAGGTCTTCACGGAAGAAACCATACTTCTCAAATACTTCTAATAGACCATCATATAACGTTTTCCCTTGTGATTTGTAGTATGCAGCTACTTCACATGCAAATAGGACAGATTGTACTGCATCTTTATCACGGCAGAATGGACGGATTAAATAACCATAGCTTTCCTCATAACCGAATTGGAATTCGTATTGTCCGCTTTCTTCATACTGTCTAATTTTCTCACCGATAAATTTAAATCCAGTTAACGTATCAACTGTATCTAAACCGTATGCTTTTGCAATTGTACGGCCAATTTCAGACGTTACGATTGTTTTTAATACGACACCGTTCTCTGGAAGTGTTCCGTTTTCTTTCTTTTGAGATAGTAAGTAATCAAGCATTAAAGCACCTGTTTGGTTACCAGTTAATACTTGGAACTCACCATTATGATTACGAACTGCTACACCAAGGCGATCTGCGTCAGGATCAGTTGCGATTAATACATCTGCGCCTACCTTTTCACCGTCACGAATTGCATACTCAAACGCTGCGTGCTCTTCTGGGTTCGGTGATTTTACTGTAGAGAAGTTTGGATCTGGTAACTCTTGCTCTTTTACAACTGTTACATCTGTAAATCCAACTTCTTTTAAACCACGGCGTACAGAAATATTTGATGTTCCGTGTAATGGTGTAAAGACGATTTTTAAGTCTTTACCAACCTTTTGTACCATTTCTTTATTAATGATGACATTGTTCAATTCTGCAGCATATGCATCATCTACTTCTTGTCCAATAATATGTAATAAACCGTCAACTTTTAATTGCTCTACATCAGCGACTTCAACTGTTAATTCATCTTCTACTGCGTTTACGTAGCTAATTAACTCATCTGCCTCTTTTGGAGGCAACTGTCCACCATCTTCACCGTATACTTTATATCCGTTATATTCAGGCGGATTATGGCTTGCCGTAAGAACGATTCCACTTACTGTATGTAAATGACGAACTGCGAAAGAAAGCACTGGCGTTGGACGTAAGCTTTCAAACACATATGTTGTGATACCACGTGCACCAAGTGTAGCAGCGACTTCCATTGCGAACTCAGGTGATTTATGTCGAGAATCATAGGCTACAACAACACCTCGTTTTTTCGCTTCCTCACCTAACTTTTCAATAAAGCTTGCTAATCCTTTTGTTGCTTTACGAACTGTATATACGTTTAAGCGGTTCGTACCAGCACCAAGTTCACCACGCATACCACCTGTGCCAAACTCTAGATTTTTATAAAAGCTATCCTCGATTTTCTTCTCATCTTGCTTCATGTTTTCTAGCTGTTCTTTTAATTCTGCATCTAATTGCGCGTAAGAAAGCCAGCGATCAAATTCTTGTTTCCAATTCATTCTTCTCTCTCCTCTCGCTCGTCATACCTTTATTATATGAAAAAAACATGCTGTATCTCAATATTTTATAAAATCTAGCAGGATTTTACTAGGAATATTTGTATACACTATGGTTAAATACTCCACTAAAGGGAATGAGGATTATGCACGAATGGGGCTTGTCAGAAGAGCTCAAAATACAAACAAAGCAAATGATTGAAATTGCTGAAAAAGAACTATCGATTATGAGGAACGCAATCGATAAAGAAGACGAATGTATTTTATGCAAAATGGAAGATATTCATCATATGTTAGCAAATGTGCAAACATTGGCAGCTACATACTATATTCAGGCATATTTATCACCTTATACGGAAAGTTCATCTTTTATTACGACAGCTATCCAACATTTAAGCGCTAGAAAACATGGTGCTCTTATCGTTGTGGAACGAAATGAGACGCTTGAAGCTTTCATTCAAACTGGAACGACATTAAACGCTCATTTAACTGCGCCATTACTCGAATCAATATTTTACCCAGGTAACCCTCTTCATGACGGTGCCGTTCTCGTAAAAAATAATCATATAGTCTCAGCTGCTAATATTCTTCCTTTAACGAAAAGTACAGAAGTTGATCCTGAGCTAGGAACACGTCACAGAGCTGCAATAGGCTTATCAGAAAAGAGTGATGCACTTATATTAGTTGTCTCTGAAGAAACGGGCCGTACTTCTTTTGCTTTAAATGGGGTTTTGTATACGATTTCTTTATAAAGTGAAACTTTAATCAGCCCTCACCAATCGAGCGTTTACGGGCAATCCCACCTCACTTCTTTGCTTCCACTGAATTTTGAGGTGTGGGTCTTACTGCCCGACAAATAGCAGGATAAACAAACCTATAAAAAAGAAGACTGTTCCAAAATATTGGAACAGTCTTCACTTATACTCTTATTCTTCTCCGAAACGCTCCACAAGTGTTGCAAGTGTACGTACCATTGCACCAGTTGCTCCAGCTGGACCTAAGTCGTGCGCGCCTTTTGTTTCTGATGTTCCAGCGATATCTAAGTGTACCCACGGTGTATCTTCAGCGAATTCACCTAGGAATGTACCTGCCATAACCGCATGTCCTTCACGGCCTGGTGAGTTATTTAAATCAGCAAACTTACTATTTCTCACACGTTCTTTATCACGATCAAAAATCGGTAGTTGCCAAATTGGCTCATCTGTTTCCATAGAAGCCTCTAGCACTTGCTCAAACAACTCTTCATTATTTGTCATTGCGCCTGTCGTATTGTTTCCAAGTGCAACAATTACACCGCCTGTTAATGTTGCAACATCAACAAGGTAGTTCGCACCAAGTTTTTTCGCATACGTAATACCATCAGCTAAAGCTAGACGACCTTCTGCATCCGTATTTAATACTTCAATTGTTTTTCCACTCATAGATGTGATTACATCGTCTGGCTTAAATGCCGTACCACTTACAACGTTATCAGTTGAAGGAATAACAGCGATCACATTTTGTTCTGGGCGCAGTTCTCCGATAATTTCCATCGCACCTAATACAGCAGCTGCACCGCCCATATCACCTTTCATACCAACCATGCCTTCACGTGGTTTTAAAGAATAACCACCTGTATCGTATGTAATACCTTTTCCAACGAATCCAATGACATCTGTCCACTCTTCTTTTCCTTTATAAATAAGAGCAATCATTTTTGGTGGCTCTACACTACCTTGGTTTACTGCAAGTAACGCACCCATACCAAGATCTTCCATCTCTTCTTTCTCAAGAACTTTATAGTCCATATCATACTTCTCCGCTAACTCAACAGCATACTCAGCAAGCTTCGTCGCTGTTAATACGTTTGGCGGCATATTTACAAGTGTACGAGCTGAATTTGTTGCACGTCCATGTACGTAGCCAACTGTTAATGCGGCTTCAATTTCTTGTGCATCTTCCGCTGTAATAGCCGTGAACTTCTCTAACTCTACACGATCCTTTTTATCTGATTTATACGTTTGTAACTCATATGTACCAAGACCTTGTACCTCTGCTGCAATATGAGCGACATCAATCGCGTCTAATTTCTCTGTTACGAAAGAATCAAGTAAGATTGCTGCATCTTGTACTTTTGCTGCTTGTAATGTTTTAAACGCTTTTCCAAGAGCCGCACGTAACGTTTCTGTCGTATAAGACTCTTTCTTGCCTAAACCAACAAAGTAATAACGTTTCACATTTGTTTTTCCTAAGCTATGTACTTTCGAAATGGCCTTTTTCTTCGTAGATAATTCTTTCTCTTCTAGTAAAACTTGTAATTGTCCTTCAAACGCTTTGTCCAGTTCTTGTACAAAACTACTCATTTTCTCTTCTTCAAATAAAGCGACAATTACTGCTTCATGACTTGCTAATTCTTTTTGTACTTGAAACATGTTCAGACCCCCTAAATTTCTCTACCACCATTATAACTTTATTTTCGATAAAATGCGACAATTCTAACTACAGTTATATGACGTGTAAAATCTCCTCTATTATGAAATAAACCAAGAAAAAAAGTCTAGCGTAATTACGACTAGACTATCTTTGTTTTAAATATTGACCACGAAACACTTGCATCGTTTCGTCTTGATTTAACATCGTTAGCTCTTCTTCTGTAAACTTACCATTTCCTACTTTTACTACATACACATTTACTTTTTTCTTACCCCATTGGCTATAAACATCTTTCACCGTATCATAATATAAATCAAGACGGTTTCCTTTTATTGCTCCGCCTTTATCAGCTACTACACCATACCCATAACCTGGCACGAAGAGAATCGTTCCAATCGGGAATACGCGTAAGTCCGCAGCAATTGTGGAATATAAATCCCTTTTCACTTTAACACCTGAATATGTAATACCATACTCTGGATGCCCTGGCCTCTTACCTGTTGACTCAATCCCCGATGTATAACCTGTTGCAGTCATTTCAATTGAACGATATTTAGACCAGTCGTTTGCCTGCTCTAAAGCATTTATCACTTCTTTACTCGGAGCAACATCTCTCTTAACTTCTGCTGCATGTACTTCTTTTGCACTCATTCCTTCATATGTCTTTACAATCTCTAATAAAGAAACTCCTGTGAAAGCCTTCCATGTTACGCATAATGCAAATGCAAGTAAACAAGTCATCATAATGCGAATACAATATCGTTTTAACATTTTTATATTCCACACTCCTTCATCGTTAATCATTCCCTATACGATGAAGGAATATGCAAAAAAATAATCTCCAACTTAGTTGGAGATTAAAACATTTGATATCCGCTTTTCCGAAGTTTCTTGATCACAACTCCTGCTAAAGCAGCCCCTACTAATCCAGTAGATAGAATAAACATGTCTGCTTGTCCTAAGTGCGATACACTTGTCCCAAATGAAGAAAATGTTTCTTTCGGCTTTGAAAAATAATCCCACATACTCGCTTTATTAATAATAAGCATACAAACAATCGGATACACAATAACCATTACCCATGTAGCCCGTAAAATCATGTTGAGTAAAAATCCAATTCCAAAGAACAAAATAAAGAATAACATCATTGAAATAAGTAGTACCGGTATACTCACTCTTTTTCCCTCTCCTTCGCACGTGCCGTAAATACGTGATAGGCTGTATAACCAAATGGTTCTCCTGGATTTAATGTTTTGTCCACTTCAAGATGTAGTTCTGATCTTCCTTCTAACAAATATTTAATAAGTACAGACGTATTCGGATCGTCCGCAATCTTATCTGGATGTAAGAACGCCACTTCAGACAATTCTTTCTCCTGTACAATAATATTTTCTCCTTCAGGCTCCAAAAGGAAAATAATCATATTATCACTAATTTCATCACGAATAACACCCGATCGAACACCAATGATCCCCTTCACATGAGCGACAATGCCTGTCTCTTCTAACACTTCGCGTTTCACAGCTTCATCAACTGTCTCACCTTCATTTACAAAACCAGCCGGTAAAGACCATTTCCCTTTTAATCCACTGTATTTCTTCTTAACGAATAGCCACCTGCCATCTTTTGTAGCTACTAGGCCACTAACAGCTAACCATACTTTCCCGCGCTTCCCCATGATGCATCCTCCTCCATCCGAACGGACAGAATATTCTTTCTTTTCTATATATTATACTATACTTTTTAATTCGCTGTGAAATTTCCTTTTTTCAAAAAGTGAAAAAACCCATTTTGTCGATATACTGTTAACAAAAAAATATCAAGATGCAGGAATGTAATTATGAAGAAAATAAAACATTGGATTCATTCATTTCATGATACGGTAATGTTCAAAAAAAACATTTCTCCATCTTCGTATCGCTATATCGAAAACATATATTATATAAAAAAAGCAGAAACAGCGCTTAGCCGTTTCTGCTTTTTCTACTATATATTAAAAGAACTTTAATTTACCTTTTTTAAGAACTAATAAAGGTCCACCTAATAAGAATAGGTAGCGGTTATCGATTACTTTCTTCATGAAAGAAGCTTTCCAACCTGTTAACTTTTTACCCATAACAACGCCCATTGCATCGTCATGACCTAAAGAACATACAGATCCTTTATTATCGAATGCGAATTTTTTCATTTCGCCCTTGCCACGAACTAATACAGTTAAGTTGTGTGCAATGTTGTAACCTTGTTGAATTGCAATTTGTGCTGTTGGTGGATAAGGACGGTTAATTTCTTCGTTAATGATTAACGCCGCATCACCAACCATGAATACCTCTTCGTATCCTGGAGCGTGCATGTACTCATCAACTTTTACACGTCCGCGCATTGCTTCAAAACCAGACTCTTCCACAATACCATTACCACGAACACCTGCAGCCCAAACTACTGTTTCAGACTTAATTAATTCAGTATCATCGCCATTTGCAACGATAATACCTTCTTCAGTTGCTTCTTTAATTGCTGTACCGATGCGGAATTCTACACCTTTTTTCTCAAGTTGTTTTACAGCATATTCTACTAATGCTGGATCGAAACCTGGAAGTGCTGTTGGAGCAGCTTCTACACAGATGATACGTGCTTTTTCACGTGGTACATTGTACTGTTTGCAAAGTTCAGGAACACGGTTTGCAAGCTCACCTACGTACTCGATACCAGTGAATCCAGCACCACCAACAACGATTGTTACTAACTCATCGCGCTTCTCATCTGCATATTTAGCGAAACTAGCTTCCATATGCTCACGAATTTCACGAGTTGCATTAATGTTAGCGATTGAGAATGCATGCTCTTTTAATCCTGTAATTCCGAATGTTTCTGATTCGAAACCAAGACCGATTACTAAGTAGTCATACTCTAACTCGCCGTCTTTTAAGATAATGCGTTTTTCAGCAGCTTTAATTTCTACTACTGTGTCTTGTACAAAGTTCACTTTATTTGTATCAATAACGTCTTGAATATCTAGACAGATTTTTTCATCTTGTAATGTACCAGCTGCGCTCTCGTGTAACCAAGTCGCTTGATAGTGATAGCTGTTGTTGTTTACTAACGTAATTTCAGCTTCATTTACAGATAATGCTTTTTGCAGACGAACAGTCGTAATCATCCCGCCATAACCTGCACCTAAAACTACGATTTTTGGAGTCTTCACCAAATCACAACCCTTTTCTTTATATAATAGTAATGAGAAATAATACCAAGTACTAAAAACTCTATTTGTCAAGAATGTGGAATTTATCACATTCTATATCATAACAAAACGCAGTCAAAAAATCGTACGAATTTTGTCATAGAAATTTAACATAATACTTCCCTATATTAGTCGGTTTTATTCCAGAATTCAAGCGTCTGGAGAATTATCAATATTTTAAAATAACATAGCGTTTTCAAGGGTTTTTCAGCCTTTTTTTCATGTATTTTCCTTTCTGTATATTTTATACAATAAAAAAGAACCTACGCGAAAACTTACACACAATTCAGTCGTTTTCAGGAGTATTATGAACTCAAATATGCTATCATTTATTTGAAAGTGTCATCATTTGCAGGATTTTCGTGTACATATGAACAATATATGAAATCAATATCAAAATTCCATCTATAGGGGGAATGAAAGTGGCAGAAAATCAAAAAGTTTACGACATAACAATTATTGGTGGTGGTCCAACAGGACTATTCACAGCATTTTATGGCGGGATGAGACAAGCAAGTGTAAAAATCATTGAAAGCTTACCTCAACTTGGAGGACAATTATCCGCACTCTACCCTGAAAAATACATTTATGATGTAGCTGGATTTCCAAAAGTGCGCGCACAAGAATTAGTTGATAACTTAAAAGAGCAAATGAAGAAATTTGATCCAACCATTTGCTTAGAAGAAGCTGTTGATACGCTTGAAAAACAAGCTGATGGTGTATTTAAACTGGTTACGAATAAACAAACTCACTATTCTAAATCAGTCATTATTACTGCCGGCAATGGTGCTTTCCAACCACGCCGCTTAGAATTAGAAGGTACAGCAAAATACGAAAAGAAAAACTTACATTATTTCGTTGATGATATGAATAAATTTGCTGGCAAGCGCGTCGTAGTATTTGGCGGTGGCGACTCAGCAGTAGACTGGACGATGATGTTAGAACCGATTGCTGACAAAGTTACAATCGTTCATCGCCGTGATAAATTCCGCGCACATGAACATAGCGTCGAAAACTTAATGAATTCTCGTGCAGAAGTAAGTACACCGTATGTTCCAGTTGAACTCATTGGTGATGACAAAATTGAACAAGTTGTTCTTCAGCACGTAAAAACTGAAGAAAAGGTTATCATCGATGTTGACGACGTAATTGTAAACTACGGCTTCGTTTCCTCTCTTGGTCCAATTAAAAACTGGGGCTTAGATATACAAAAAAATAGCATCCTTGTAAATTCAAAAATGGAAACAAATATTCCTGGCATTTACGCTGCTGGTGACATTTGTACATATGAAGGAAAAGTAAAACTCATTGCTTGCGGCTTTGGCGAAGCACCGACAGCAGTAAACAATGCAAAAGCTTACTTCGATCCAAATGCAAAACTTCAACCGATGCATAGCTCAAGTATGTTTTAATATGAAAAAAATAAAAGCTCCTTCCATAAGTGGAAGGAGCTTTTATATACCACGAAAGCACAATGAGTTCGATAAACTATCGAACTCATTGTGCTTTTCGTCTAAAAAAATTATTGTTTTCTTCTTCTACCTAATACGAATAATACTCCGCCAACTAAGAATGAAATTCCCGCACCAACTGACATCATCCATGAATGTGCTGCCCCTGTTTTCGGTAATTCTTTTTCTACTTTTACTTGCGGTTCTTTAATTAACTTTTCAAGTTTTACTTCCGGTTCTTCCGGTTTCACTTCTGGCTCCTTCGGTTCTTTCGGTTCTTCCGGTTTCACTTCTGGCTCCTTCGGTTCTTTCGGATCCTCCGGTTTCACTTCT
>NZ_JXIS01000076.1:0-45334 GCF_000836715.1 Bacillus sp. L_1B0_5
TCCTTGCTCTGCTTCCTCTTTCAACTGCTTAACACCCTCTACTGTGGCGTTATCACCAAGCGCATTACGAATAGCAATATCATCTGGTTGACGGAAAGTTTCTCCTTCTTCACCAAGTAATTTATAAATTTCTCGTTTTTCAACTTTGTTTTCTCGAATAGCTTCAGTAATTTGTTGTAATAATCCCACGCTACGTGCCCCCTTTGAATTTTTAGACATAAAAAATGAACGCTTATTATCATCCAAGCGAACTTGGAACTGGCGTTCTAGTCTCTCGATATTTTGTTGTGATAGTTGCCCCTGCTGCACATATTCGCGCGCTTTATCAATATAGGCTCCTGGTGTCGAACCTTTGTATACAGTAGATACTTCTCGTAAATGAGCATCTACAATCCAAGAAAATGAAATTCGCTCGTTCTCATCCTCCAAACCAGGAATATGAGGACATTCCCAATCCCATAAATCACGGCCACATGATCCGCAGCGATATGACATTTTATCTCCACCAAATCCAACTGACATATCTCTAATAATGCCAGCTTTCATTGCTCTAATAGTATCATCCGTATTCTCACCATTTAAAGTGAGTCCTCGTATAATGTACCAGTGCCCTCTTACTGCATTGAGACTATTTGCATCATCTGCAGCAGGGACAAGAATACCATCATAGCTACGGCCATATGGAACTAAAGAGATATCATGACCATTTAATAATGAAACACCTGTTTTTAAATCTTCTGCATAATTTCGTAATGTTGTAGTTGGGTCCATTCTTGTAAAATATGAATCTTGTCTATCATTTGAACAATTACCACTAAACGTAAATATTTCTTCCATTGTAACCGGCTCAATAGTATGCCTATTAATAAGTTCTAAATCAACATCTTGGTTTTGCTCAAGGCTTAAACGAACAGGTAGATGTAAAACCTGTGCTGCTTCACTCATAAATCGTTCACCTCCTCTCAAATAACGTAGATTTAATTACGCGCAACTGCAGCATTAGCCCACATTACTGCAGTTTCTAAATTAGTTAAAGCTACTGATTTTTCACGAGAAGCAGGACATAACTCATCGATTAAGTATGCAAATTCTTTAGCCTTTTCTCGCAGAGCCTCATATTTTTCTGGTTGCCCTTCTTCTGGAGAATGATAACTAAATGTGTTTTCAATTTGTTCATTTGTTTGTGGCATGTATAGCCCTCCTATTGTAATTTTTGTTGTATCATTTATCCTATTAACAATATTGCTGTTTTTAGGGAGATACAATGTAGGCCCGTCTTCTCCGATAACTAATGTTTCCGCATTATTAATAGAACCGCCTTTAATTTCCATTTAATTTATCTTCCTCACCTTGCAGAATTCGTTTGTACCAACAACGACAACAAATCAGATTACTAGCAGTAGCTCCTTGAGAGTCATCTCCAGGGAACATTAGTTTCTCTAGACTACCTTGTCCATTTGCCACTTCAAACGGTTTGTCAAATGGTTGAATCTGCCCATTAGCATCATAATGACCAGGACGCGTCCTATCTGGTTGTCGAGCAGAACGCCATTCTTTTCCTATTACCATTCCACTTTGATCATCAGAATGAAATTGCCCTGCACGAGAAGCGTTTATTACTTCTGTACGAGCTATTGTAGTTGCCCTGGTATCACTAAATTCAAAGGATTCTTGCAGTGCATCGGAAAATTTCTGGATTGTATAATTACCTTCTGCTGCTACATCCCAGAGAGTCATAATAACAGCTTCATCCGTTGTACCTTGTATAAGTTCTGCACTTTTATATGCACGATTAGCAAGCCACCGGAGCAGCTTCTCATCTCGGAAGTTAAAGTTAAGCTCTGGATCAATCTCAAATAAGTTTTCTTCACCGGCTACTAATCCGGCTTGCTCAGACCATTTATAGGCTAGTTCGTTCCATTCTTCAATTTCTTGAACAGAATCACCGAGAATATGTTTGCGAACCCATTCAATAAACGCTTTAATAGGTTCTAAAATTCGTTCTTCTTTTGGCATACGCTGTATATCTACCAACATACGGGTGGGAACTTCCGGCGCCTCTTGTAACCTATTAATGTATCTTTCTAACTGATTCTGCAGTAAACTATGCATTTCCTCACGTGCTTTTGTTGTGATTTTTGCAATCTCAGAAGACCAAGCTAAATCAATTTCTTTTACATACTCATCTTCCTCGGAATCAGCACGCATATTAATTTCTTTTTTCATTTGCCGCCGCTTACTTCTTCCTACTGCAGGTGGAGCAGAGGGAGCTTGCGGTTCTGCTACTGCATCATGGCCAACCATGTGCTGTGCTGCTTCATTGTTATCAATCCAACCTGCAGCAACCTGAGCTTGTTTTGTTTCTGTTTCAATCTTCTCGGCATTTGCTTCTTTTTCACGGTCATTAACCCGTATAGAATTGAAAGTAAGTCTGGCCTTGGATTGTTTACCATATACCTGCAGAGCTACGTTGTAAGCACGTTCTAATAAACGTTTAATACCGCGCTGCATGTTTTCTATACCTGCTACATAGATTTGCCATTGAATAGTACCATGTGTCTCTGTAGTTCCCTCATTTCTACCTAATAAAATAGGCAGCTGCTTCAGTGCAGTAGTTACACGTTGGTTAATTACATCAATAACTTTTGTAACATCCATAGATTTACCTTGTATACCACCTGTAATATTTACTTTCACGCTATCAGTATGAAAGAAATCATCATCCGGCTCCAGTTCGCTCATCATTCGTTGCACTTCTGTTATATAACCAGTCACATAATCCTGTACTGCTTTAGGATCACCTTGAATGTGTGGCGGTATATTTTTCATAATCGCTTCTTCTACAATTGAAATATCGAAACGCGCATGCCCTTGATGATGAACCACTTTTTGCAAGTCCCGTAAAACTTGTACCTGGAAAAATATAATTTGTAAAATCGGCAGGATAGGGGATCGTCCATATGGATCATTTACGTCTGGATCAAGAGGGAAATAGAATACCTGCTCCTGATTCAACACTTTGTATTCTCCATTGTCCTGCTTCTGCACAAGTTCTAGCTCTTTTTCTTCTTTATTAAAGCGGAAATCTAAGGTAGATGGGTCTATTGCATGAAAATCAACTACCTCGTCTATACCTTCTGTTAATTCTACCTCTAAAGCGATTGCACCTTGAGTAATAGCAGTAAGGAATAGTACACCAATCAGTTGATCTGTACCGCCTCCATACATTTTCCCTACTCGTTTAGCCACATCATTAAGAATTTCTTGAGCTGCCTTATCTGGTTTCCCGGTAGGTTTTAGACATTCTAATTGATGGCCACTATTACCCAATCGAATAAAGTTCCATATCGCCATACTCGCATCCGGATCAATGTCACGTATCATTCTCAAGCTTTCCATAACATCTTTTGTCCGGTACTCAGAACGTCGTATAGGCCCGTTATACCACATAAATTGACGTTCCCATTTATTCTGCGTTTGTTTACCGCCTTGTAATCCTTTTACAGAAGAACGAACTGCTGCAGCAACATTTGCTCGTAACTCATTATTCTTTCTACTTTTCTTATTTGAAAACCAATTCCGGATACCCATAGTAATCACCCCCTCTTAATTCCCCCTATAATAGGAGAAACGACATAACTTGTTTCCTGTGGCATATTCCATCTGTTTAAAACTTGCGATGTACAATCCACCTGATCGTCATTTTTTCCGTTTGGAAACACCATAAATTCTTCGATAAGATCATGAATCCAAGGAGCTATTGATGGATCTGGTAAATACACATTACCAGCTTCAAATTGGGGCGCTGCAGCTTGTGCTCTTGCGATTTTTCCACCCTCAGGATTTACTCCTATAATGCCAGGTATTTCTCTTTGTAGAGTTTGTATAACTGCAGAGCCGTTAGCCTTATCTTCTATTAGCTTCACTCCTGCACGTGGCCATTTAGCAGTCAATGACCTTATTGCTCGTAATGTAGCAGGAAAGTCCATTCTGTCTCTTACTTGGTCTAATAAATACCTATCAGCACCTCGTTTACCCCATACTTGGCCAACAACAAAGTCGCTTGATTCTGTATCTTTAAAAGTACAGTCCCAAGACTGCATTTGTTCGCTTATATCTGATGGTATTACTTTATAGAACTTAACAAACCAAGGTCTCTTAAAGATTGCCCCTTCTCCTGGACTTGGTCTTTGCTGATACAATGAAGACCATGTACGGGTACCAACTTCAACTTTTTTATTTTTGGCCCACTCTGCATCGTATCCGAGCTCCGGACATAGCGGATCTCCAATCTTACGGCCAAGTAAATCATCTTCATCTTCTGCAATGGCAGGTAAACGTAGCCTAATCCAATCGTGAGGACTTCTCTCTAATAAGCGACCAATAATATCATCTTCGTGCCAACGCGTCATAATAACAATGACAGATGCGCCTTTATGGAGACGGGTAGAAAGTGTAGATTCCCATTCATCCCATACTTTTTCACGTATAGTAGGGGAGTTTGCTTCTTCTGCATTTTTGAATGGATCATCTATGATTAATAAATCTGCACCTTGTCCAGTAATGGAACCACCAATACCCGTTGCGATCATTCCACCTTTATGATCCTGGAGTGACCAGTCATTCTTTGCAGCATTATCATCCGATAATCTGTATCCAAATAACTCATCACCAAAGTTGGCCACTTTTTGTTTATTCAAACGCCCAAATTTCCTAGCAAGATTATCTGAATATGAAGCAACAATTACACGCTTCTCTGGATTTTTACCAATAAAATAAGACGGGAATGATTCCGTCGTTGTCATTGACTTACCATGACGCGGTGGCATCTCAATGAGCACGTATAACTGCTCACCATCTGCAATCCGCTGCAGTGTGTCACATATTAATCTGGTATGCCTAAAGTGTCGGTAATTGCCAAAATGGACGTATTCCACATACTCAGCAAATGACCTTCTGGCAAGTTCTCTCTTAATATCATCAAGAGTCGGTAGATTTTTTAAGGATGGCTTCAAGTTGCTTCAGCTCCTCTACCGTATACTTCGTTAAATCTGTTGTTTGTTCTACTGTTTGTTTCATTTCACCACTGTGATCAATCTCTCTGCGATCACGCCATGTATCTGGCTTTCTATTCTTCAACCAAAAAATAAGAGCAGTTGTATCTGGTGGTACCTGTCTTTTAACGCGTTTCGCTTCAACACTTTCAAATACACCTTCTTCAACTTCTTGGCGTAATACAGTTACTTCTTCATACGTGTATCCAAGCGCGCGTTTTAAAAGAGCATTCTCTACTTCACGATCTACTACTTCCTTACCTCTTGCTAATGCCCTTGTAATCAGTGGATGTTTCTTTTTCCAGTTACTAAGCGTGGCACGACTAATACCGATGTTTTTTGCAATCTGTTCGTCTACAAGTCCATCACGTGCCCATCCTTCTATTTTTAGTAACCCTTCTTTTGTCAGCCATGTATGTACCTTACCTTTGGCCATAACCACCACCTCACGATAATATCTAAATGATTTTATGGAAAATTAAGAATATATATTTACCAAATTAATACAAGTTGTTATAATAAAGTTAACATTGTCATCCGGAAAAGTAATTCGTCCCCAATACGAATTACTTTTCCGTTTTTTATGTTTGCTACTTCAAAAACTCGTCCATTGTTTTATCAAGCAACCTAATCATCGCTGCTCTTCGTTCACGCGGAGTTGTATTATCATATAACTCGTTGTGAATATCACTTACTTTGGCCAACTTCTGAGGATCAACATACTTAGTTACCTCTTCATGCCCACCAAGCATCATAATTGTATTACCTATAACAACCGCTTGTTCTTGTTGATCTAGCTTCATTGTTCATCCTCCTCTGTCAAGCTATCAATAATCTTATTTAAAACACTAACTGTAGCCTCACCACATTGTCTCACTGTTGAATTTTGAGTTGATTCCTCACATAATTCAGATAAGCGATTTAAATCAACATGAGGAGCCAATGCATCCTCCCCGAATGTCGAAAGAATTGAAGATGCAATTGCGATTTTTTCAATTTTTGATAACTCCATCATTTATCCTCCCTTACAAAATAAAAAAGTAGTATTTAATCATTTACATCAGAAACAAATTCTTGCGATACATCTTCTGCTTCACAATAAACATCTAAATCAGTCCAATAACTTTCATCATAACGATATTCCTTTAAGTGATCTGTAGGCCATCCTAATTTTTTATAATTAGCAAGAACTTCATCATAATCTTTATTTCTAGCGTCTTCTCTAAATCTTCTGGAAGCTAGCTCTTCTGCTCTCTCGTGATTTTCCGCAATGACATACACATGTGTTTGGCTATATCCTATATATCCATTCGTCACATAATAAAGATTCATTTTCTTTCTTTTCTTCATATATCGCTTCTTTTTCATAAAAACCACTCCAAAAAGAATCTTATTTTTAAAATTGCGGCAGGAAATTTGTTGTATGCACGGGAAATGAATAGATATTCAAAATGACTGCCGATAAGGTTACTTATGTAAACTAGATTTTCGGGAAATATACCGTCATATCAACGTTTGTGACAATTTCAAGAACTTCCTCTTACAACATGTTTTATACATCGTTGATTTTACGCTGTTTTTACCCTCATACACCTGCTTTTCCTTGCATAAATTTCACCTTGTTAACTTTATCTATTTTTGTTAAGTTTATCTTCTAAAACCTTCAATCCATAATCCGATGCAAACTATAGCCCAAGCAAGAGAATCTTTAAATTTATGAAACATTCCTCTCACCTCCTAAATGCAACACGTTTGCGCTTATCTTTCCTTAACAACAAACAAGACGCCACCCAGATCCCGGCAGCGCCTACGATAATTGCTATTGGATTAATCAAAACTGTTTCTTTCTATTTTCTTCTCTTGTATATATACCATTTGGTGTTACATGTATAGAATCTGCTGTATGTTCAATAATAGTTTCAGCTATTGCTTTCCCATCTAAATTAACGCTAACTTTACAATTCATTTCGACTGGTTCGCTATCATTGATTTTTTTTATTACTTCAGAACGTTTAATTGTAGCGATCTCATCTTTAAGGATTACTACTTCGTTTGTTACCCTTTCTACAGTTTCTGCCAATTGATTAACCTGACCTACTACTTGATTAATTTGCGCATCGATATATGAGCTATCCACTATACCTCATCCTTTCCCTTTTTAGGTGTCTAATTTGTCTAATAAAGCTGCGTAACGTTCGGTTACTCAGATTCTCCTTCTAACATAGTTAGATGATCTTTAATGTGTAATTTTTATACAACAAAGAAAAGCACCCATTATGGATGCTCATTCGAATAAATCCGGATTTTTATCAAACTCATAACAATCTATGCACACTGTCATAGTCTCTTGTTCTTCACGATTATCCATTTCCGCTGTACGTTTACCTGTTACTCCACAAATATCACATTTTTCGAACATGTCAAAATCATATCCTGGTATTATTTCATATCCTTCTAACATTCTGGACATATCCCCACTCCTTTCCAATCTACCTATTCGACAGAGTGTAAAGGAATCCTACAATGGGTTCTTTAATACCATTCCAGTTCTCTTGTATAGTGCCACCATTCATCTTCATAATAGACTTTCAAACAATCTTCATCTTCATCCCAAACGATATCTTTCACATTAATTAAAGCATATTTCTTCTGGTTTTTAGTACCGAACGCTTGCATATGCCGCTCGTGTACTTTAATGAACAATTCATATTGCTCTTCAGTTAATTCGAACATTTCTTCATCCCGCCTCTCTAACGTTATCTATTCAACAAGAAGTTAGAATATCCTACTATAAAAAAAGCCATCACCGAAGTGACAGCTCTTTTACGGCTTATAAAAATATTAAAGGGGATGGGAGAAATTCACGTTCGAACATAGGGGATATGTCTATGCGAATCGAATGTCAAGATCACTCTTAACATTCTCTCAGCCACTGCATTCCCGTATTCTTAGCTACGCGCTTCACGTACAGTGACTGAGAGAAGACTAAGAATAGTCCTCCCTCTGAATAGGTATGGTCAATACTCCGGCTGTCGCATGGCCTTCGTTGACCGCTATCGAATTATAAAGGATTTATATCAAGACGCTTGCATTTCTTCCGACGCCTTTTTAAATAGGTGGCAGGATTTTTAATCCTTACTACATGAGAATCACCTCCATAATTAAATGATTTGTAACAATGAGATTCGCAACATCCCATCGCACATTGTGTATTGAAAAAAACGTTCCTATAGAATCTATATACGAGCAAACACTGGGTCACCCAAAACAGATACCACCGGAACAGGTCTCTGTAACCTTTCATATATAGGTGGCATTTTGACGACAAATTTCGACATTTTTTTCAAAAGAATTCTAAGATATACAAAATAAACTTCCATTTATCCTCTCGCCAATCTTTTTATCTGCTCTTTTTAAATACTCCTGGACAGTAGTTCTTCTTACACCTAAATAATTGGAAATCTTTTCCTGAGTAAAACCATGCCCCCTGGACATTACATATATTTCCTTTTCTCTTTCTGTAAGAGTTGATAGTGCATCTTCTAGCTGTATACGATCCCATTCAGATATGACACTCTCTTTCGCTTCCGTATCCCATTCATACACTGGCATTACCGTACTACGTGTATATCTTTGCATTAATAACGGATCACACGGTCTCTCACGCTGATATGCTGCCCTACGTTCAATGCCTCGGCGATTACCTGGCTTTTTTGCTGTACACATCCACTCTATTGCATATTCTATATCTGATATCATTTCACCGATTATTTCTGCATCCTTTTCTGTAGCATCTTTCTTTGATAATTCTAATTGCTTTAGCGTTTCCTTGTACTGCTTTATTAACTCTTTCATAAGCCAGGTTCCTCCTTTTATATAAAAAAGAGGACGCTGGCTATGCATAGGAAGAAATCTCATCCTAAACATAAACAACGTCCTCTGATTGCGGACTATTACTTTTATTATTTTTTAATTTTTTTAATACGGTAAGTGAAATTTTATACTAAGCCTCTTTTCCTCAGCTGTTCTGCTACTCTTTTCCCCTCTACCATACCAAAGAATTTAGCTATAGATGTGTATGTCATTCCATCTTCCCTCATAGCTGCAGCTTTCACACAAATTCTATCCCATTCTTCTTTCGTCTTCCTTTTTCGCTTTTGTGCTTCTTTACCACCTAGAAGCACACCTAGTTTTATTATTTCTTTTCCTATGGTGCAATTAGAGCTACAATGATCCAATTGTCGATAACGATACTCACAATTTTTACAATGCTTATCCTGTACATTTAGAATTTTGATACGTGCCTCTTTCGCATTCATATCTTCACCCTCTATTAATTTAACTAATACTTGGCCATTCTAATTTTTCAACATATTGCAGGTAATCAACTAACGCACGATTGGTTGGTGTTACTAAATACGATCTCTCATCAAATATTTCTCTTTTTATTGATTTTGGACCACCATTATCTGCTGCTTCCATATACTCTTTAATTAACGCAAATGGTACTAAAAATATAGAATGTTCTTTACTAAATTCCAATAAGATGAAACAAATTGCACCCATCTGCTCCGCTTGTAATAACCATTCATATTGATGAGGTTTTATATTTTTTAAATCAAACCGTTTGTCATTTATAGTAGCCTTGGCCTCAAATGCAACAAATCGTCCTTTATATATCCCATCATAATCCACTGTAGACTTTTTCTCGTAATACCCTTCTTTTATTCTTCCATCTCTATATTTTTTTGTAACAACAACCGGTGTCGCTCGTTTTTCAATTAATGCAATTTTATTATTTCTATACATATCATTTGACCAATTAATTAGATTTTCAAAAGCTGCTCCATGATCTCCGCTATATGCCATTTCTCCATTCTCCTTTTCTAATAAAATAGCGTTTTTATATAAAAAATTTTCACCTTTTAATCAGACAAGCATATGTTATTGTATGGAAACACTCCATTCCATAAGTTCAAACCTTTTAAACTAGGAGCACACTTATATGTGTGCTCTCTTTTTTATTTATTTTCAAATAACGATTTGATTTAAATTACTTATCTTTGTATTCCATTTCCACAAAATCAACTAATTCAATTTTCTTCTGCACTTCTTCTTCCAAATAGTGAAATACCGCTTCTTCTCCACCTTGTTCTCTAACATAGGAAACCCAGTTTTTCTGCGAATCATCTAATTCAAGTTTTATCGTTGCTTTAACAATCATTTTGATTTCACTCCGATCCATAAAATAAAGATTTTGTATTACTTAATGAGTCACATCACTGATATCAGCAGTTATCCAATCAGTATCAACATCTTCAATCGGTGGCATTTCCGGTAAATGTTCCGCGTTGTATTTCTTTGATTTTTCGATTTTTTCTATGATTTTTTGTTTTCCGACTTTGTTTATTAATCTTTTTATTTCTTCAGCAACTTCCGTTCTTAAGAATGCAACTGTACCTGCGGCTGTGCTTGTTTTTTCGTAAGCATCACCAATAACTGGTATCGGCAACAATACCCTGTGACCGGTTGTAACTTCAGATATATTAAGTACATGTCCGAAAATAGTGTCGAACATAGGACATGCACATAATGTGAGTTCATCTATTTGTATAGCGTGTCCTATCATTGGTTGCCAATTTCCTTGATTTGTTGCTAAATGAAACTTTTGAGCTTGCTCATTCACTTTAATTTCCATTCCGTTCCCCTCCAAAATAAGAATTTTGTTCGGTTTTAAATTCTTGTTACTTTAACGGTACCCACCGGCTTAATAGGTTTACTCTGTTTGTTCTGCTCCAGTCGATTCGTATGCCTTACTAATTCATTTATTTTATTCATCATTTCTTCTGCATTAGGCAGTCGAGTTATTTGCGTTCCGTCCCCTAAATTCTCTACTACAACCCGTTCAAGTTCTTTCAGTTCACTCAATTCACTTCCCTCACTTTCTATCCAAAATAACTATTTTGTTTAGTTTTCTTTCTTTAAAATTCTTTGTGGGTCAATCTCCCAATCTTCACAAACCTCACATAAGTCAAACGCAATACAATTGCTTTTTAGATTTACTTCCATACCTCCTTCATCGAAATGTTCATGACCAACTAACTCTGTCCAATCTGCTAATTCTGAAAAATAAAGCCAGATAATAAGTTGATCTCCACGCCAATCCATTTCCTTGTCTGCGCAAAATTTATATAAATCTAGTTCAGTCATTTTCCATTCCCCTTTTCTATTTTTCTTTATTTTGTCTGATAACCTTTCAGTCAGACCTGTTAGTAAACCTATAATCCAACCTAGTAAAAATATGAACGTATATCCCACTGCACCACCTACTTTCCGACCAAATAATGCTTTGGTTAAAGATTTATAGGATCGTTTCTTTTGATAGGTTTAGTCGAATATGTAATCTCAACTTCTCTTGAATACTCAATTTCAGAACCACACGTACTACAATCAATTTTGTCATTGTCTTGCGAACGCTCCCAGGCATCTATATCCTTCTCGCCACAATAAGGACATGTTAAATGTTCTTCATATTCAACGTCTTCTGGTGTAGACTGCAATTGTATTTCTCTAACACCAATTAGATTATTTTGCGGATATTTTGCACAAACGTGATAAACTTTACCATCAATCATAATGTTAGTGCTTATTGCCAAATCACAATCTACTACTTTTATAACCTCCGCTTCTTTATTCTCATCGAACCATAGTTCCATATCGTATTTAACGATTGTGTATGCCATCTCTCATTCCCCTTTTCGATTAAAATAACGCTTTTGTTTAGTTTTATTTAGAGTCTAATTCCCCTGTTCCGTCACAAACATCACATTCCCAAAATTTCATAGCGCCCCAGTCCAAACCAACACCTTTTCCGTCACACTGATAGCATTTTTCACAGTTTTGTTTAACCTCAATTGTATTTGCACAATCTTCCAAATTACTAGCAAGATAATAAGCATCATCTACATGTTGTGAATGGATTGTAATTGTATGTGTTTCATTAATGATTGTTATCTTGCCACCTTTTATACCGTCTTCATTTTCTTTTAGTTCGTTCACTTTTATATCCATAACCATTCCTCACTTTCCTACAAAATTCAAACTTTGTCTTAATAACCGCTCAATTGACGTTCAAAGTTTTCTTTATTTTTTTCTTTGTAGGCATACACAATGTCTACAAATTTATATCCATACAAGTAGCAAAGGCGGAAGAAAATACCGAACGCCTTATGTAAATGGGTTAATGTTGTACTTAAATCCCTATAATGGCACCATGCACGTTTTGCAGTTAAAATGTCCTGCATATACCACTCGAACAACATATTCACATTCGTTATATTTTTCTTCATGATGTATTGTTTTGAATAGTTAGATACAAGTTTCCGTTTTAACGTGCAACTGTCCAGTTCAATTACTATGTTCATTAAAAAGTGGAATCCATCCACTAGCTCTTCTAGCAGATTTTCTTTTGGGGTTCCATATCCTGTGCTCCACATTTTAAAGGCCCTTGTCTCATTCCACGCTTCCCCAATTTCAACCAATAACGCACGGAAAAGCATATCTACTTTATCGTTACCTTTATATCCAATTCGTTTATCTAACTCTCTTTGCATTTCGAAAAGCTCTGTAATATCAAATGTTTGCTGCGTTTCTTCTGGAGTAATAGTATTTAAGTTTGTAGTATGTCTCATTGTGCATACACTCCTTTACGATAATCTTTAATAATGCCACCATTTTCATTGAAGTAAGCAATTTCCCAATACGGATTAAATCGAAACTTATCCGGATTACCATCTAAAATAACGTACAAATCATTTTTACAATTCCCGACGATCGTCCCCATTCTTCCCTGTACTTCGACACGCATCCCACGTTTTGCAAATGGGATTCTTCTGTAATTACACATTTTCCGGAATGGATTTTCTTGTCCAAAAAGCGTTTTGATATCTACTACTCCCATGTACTTGCAACTAATGAACCTTTCAAATTGTTCAAATGGCATATCTATAAAGTGCTGCTTTTTAAATTGTTTATAATAGTGATATTTTGCTTTCTCTTCACTTTCTTTGGAGATGATATGGTCACATCTCCACTGCGGAAAAACTGTTGAAATATGATACTTGTATGTAGGAGCAGTGGCCATTAGTTTCCCTCCTGTTCAGCAAAAGAAACTTTCGACCAATCCATTTCTGTTTCTTCTTGATTAACCATCTCTAAAGGTACTTCTAGCAAGAAGCGCGCTGTTTTGTTGCAATTCGTGCATTTTACATGAATAGCTTTTTCTTCCGCGCTTACCATGATTCCGCCGATTCCGTTATCCTCAGTAGCGATAATTGGCAATACAGATGTAACTGGACCTTCATTTTCAAATTCTTTTTCAACCAAACTAGCCAGTATATTCATTCCACATAAGCAAGTAATTTCAAATTTCATATTATTTATCCCCTTTAATTGTTTTATATTTGTAACTATTAGCAAGACCGTCAATTCCAGCTCGTCCAATTCCCACAATTGACGGTCTCTGAGCCTATAACACTTCAAATCTATTAATCGATTTATTATCTTTTGTTTCTCCAATTGCTTTGTTCACCTGCTGTTTACTTTTGAATCTTATCGAATACCCTAATTGCTATAGCTATAATAAGACTGAATATTACAAAAACAATTAATGTATCCTTATCCATAATGGATTAACCCGCCATATCTTCTGCGAAAAAGTAGATTTCTAGTTCTTTAGGATCTATTTGGAACCTCTCGTCTGAATTGTTAACTAGTACGGCCACAAGTCCCGTTTCTGGCTCTTGATGTAGTACAGTTAAAACACGTTTATCGTTACTCACGAAGTCACCAGGATGGAATTCGTTGTTTCTTCTACCTTTAGCAGCGAATACTCTGCGACGTTCTTCCCAATACTGCTCATCCTCTGTTGCTTTGCGGCACTGATCAGCAAACTGCCAGCCCTTATCTCCTACACTCATAACCGATTCATTACCCCAATTTCCATATACTGCAATACCGCCATTCTGATCGATAAAAGCAATATCTTCTACCGCTGCAAACATTGTGTAGTCTTTGCCTTCAAACGCTACCCATTCCCCTCTTTCAATAAACGGTGCAATGATTTCCGTCATATTTATATTCACTACAGTCACTTTCATATTTAATTCCTCCTTAATTTGTACTAAACCCAAAAATCTACACTTTGTTCAAATTGCACATTCATTTCCTTACGAGCATATTCATGTTTCTTATACTTAAATTTGACTAACTGATAAAAACCGTTCTTACTAACTCCTCGTACTCTATCTATATGTTGGTACTGGAATACCTTAAATTCTTTCGCATACTTACTTGGATCTTCATCCGTTCCACAATTACTCCAACCGTTCTTTATAAATTGTCCAGGATCATCACATACTGCATAAATTTCTTCTTTCCTGTTAGCGATTAAATAGATGTCATCCCAATATTCTAAAGTTTTCATCCCTATTTTTATTGCTCTTACTGCGTCAAGAATACTTTTAAATTCAGCTTCCATAGTAATTAACATCCTTTCGTTATTTAAGATATTTAGTTACATATTGCGGTCTAAATCCACTATCTAAATAGATTCTTAACTGCTGTGGCTCTTGCGATTCCCTTGCCGCGCAGCAAATCCTCTCTGCGGAATCCCAATGAAAACTTTTGTTTTCACTTCTCTTATAACGCCATATAGCTGTGACATAATCCATGAACATATCAAAGTGATTATCCTGTTTTGTAGAGCGAGGCAGCTCGTCCGCGCTCCAGACGTCGCATGGAATAATAGCCATGACATCTACAAAGCTCGCCAATCCTCGCCTTTGTTTTACATTTGCCTTCTTTGTATCAAAAGGAGCACTTTGTACTATATCTGGTTGTTTAGCAGAATCATTTAATATCAGTGCCAGTTGTTCCGTCATGGTGCTCACCTTCTAACTGCATTTGCAGCGTTGCAGTGAATCCACGTTCTAATACTGAGCCGATAACTGCATTCATCCATAAATGAGTTCCGATCTTCCTTTGTAAAAGTGTTATAATCGTTAGTATTTCTTTTGTAGATAGTGAAACAAATTCACCTAATTTTTCTTGGTTAAATTGCCCACCACGCTTTTCTATGTTTAAAGTAATGTTATTTTCTTTCACATATTGTTCCGCCTTAATTAGATCAAACTGACGAACCTTATCACGTCCATATTTGGTAATTAACGCCTTTAACATATCTACTAAAACATTGACATCTACCACTTTTAATTTTGTTTCCATCTCACCACGGCAGGACTTACATAATGTTTTTTCGCATCCCTCAATATGCATATTTGTTACATCGGATTCTGGTATTACATCACCGCAAATATCGCACCATTCGCTATTGTCAAACAACGCACTGAACATAAATTTCATCTCCCAACCTTTAATTTTTAATCGCTTATATTTAACGCACTTATTGCATGGCCGCTAGTGCGTTTATGTGTACTAATGTGTTATAATTGCAAATGTAAATTCTTTCTTAACTACCCATCTCGCAAATGGGTATTTTTTATATACTTTTTTTGATTTCTTCTACTATCTTCGAATTTCCACTAACCTTTTCTAGATGCTTAGCAACCTTCAAAACTTCATTTCTTTCTTTACTTTTATTTTGTTGATCGCTCTTCTGCTTTTTCATGTACAGATCCATAAGTTCCGATTCAATCGCAACTGCTTCACTAGATTGTTTGTCGCATAGTGTTTTTAATTCTTGAGCAGCTGTAAACTCACTGGAATTCATTGCTCTTTCACATTGAGAGAGTAATAACTTACGATTCATCATATATTCCCTAAGTTTTCCCTCTAAGAGTTCAGCTCTTTGTACATGCTCAGGAAGCACTCTGTCTCTTATTCCCAATTACATTCACTTCCCGTTCTTGTTTACGGTCATCTTCATCGAGTTTTCGCTCGATGAAGCTACCGCCTTTGTATGCTGCTAATGCTAGTAATCCAAGTCCTAAACCAAAGATACAAACGGCATTGGTACTCTCAACTAAGACAATATCCATTACGCAATAATAAATACCTTTTTAGATTCAATTTCCTCTGCTAATTCAGCTGTTAAATACTCTTTGATGTTATCAATTGCTTCTAGCTTCCATGCGCCACCATCAGCTTCAAAAAGGGAACATCTTGGACCATCTTTCATACGGAAAACAAAGTTACTTTCTGGCTGTTCTACCTCAATAAATGTTCGGTACGGCTGTAAAGCTACAGGATTAGGAACTGCTACATCCGCTGCAAGTTGGGTTCCTGCACGTGCTACAACCATTTGTGAGTAACCACTATCACCATAAGATTTAACATTTTCTTCTTTTATATTCCCAACAACTTTTAGCATTACTTCTCGGTCATCATTTAGTACAAAACCCGATTGGAGGCTAATGATGAAATTCTCTACGTCGTGCCAATGGCCAAAATCAAAATCAGGAATAAGTGCTTCTGTTTTTACAAATGTGCTGCGATTATAATTCCCGTTGATAGCTGTAAAGCAGTTTACTGTAGTAGGGCTTGCAATATGAATCATTAGTTGTTCCTCTACATCAAAATTCGATTTAACATAGTCTACTAGTCCAGATAAATTACGTACTAATAACGCTCTTGCTGTTGGTTCTTCAACAACATGTAATGGCTGCGTTGAAAATGTTTGGCCATCAATTTCCTTTGTTTCTGTATTTCCTAATTTCACTAAGTACTGAATTGCTTCTTTAATCATTTTTTATTTCCCCTTTACAATTTATTAGTTAGTTTGTTGCTTACGGAAATCTACAACTTGTCTTTCAGTAGGTGTAGGTGTTGTTTGCTGTTCTTCTACAGGAACTTTCTCACCAACATCAGTAGCTACATCGCCTTCACGATCAATGTACATTTGACCTGGTATACCAGAAGATAACTCTTGGCCAATAACAGTTCCATCTGAATCGCGACCTATAATAAATGTAGAATCAACATCTTTTGAAGGCGCTAATTTTGAAACAGCTTTTACAGAGCAATCCCATAATTCTCGCTTTTTATTCCCCTTAAATGTTAGGGTTAAAGTAATTGACCTAGCTTTTGTAGGATCTGTATTAGGATCCACCATGTTTTTTAATACTTTTTGAAACTCATCATCAAGTTTTTCTGCAACTGCACCTTCTGCTAAACTATTTAAATCAATATTCACTTCTAAAACCTCCTTAATGTATTAATTAGCTTTTTATACTAAACGCGGACGCCATGATTTTATGTAATTTATAACTTCATCAAAATCCTTTTGGCGTACATTGTGATAACTATTTACAGCAAACGAAGCATAAACGTCTCTCCAAAGTGCAGAAAACACTTTGCGCTTGGTATCATGAATATTTCTATTTACTATCCCATCATCCCAAAGCTTATAAACCCTACGATTAACAGCATTCCTAATTGCTGTTTGTTGACTATAATCAACTGTCATACGTTCTTGTACTGTTTGCTCTAGTTTGCCTAATCGATCTCCATGACTCATCATTTCTGTTGTCATGATATTGATCATTTGCAATGGATGCATATTTTGTTTGATGTCTTGTTCCATACGGTTAAATTCATATATGTAACTTTCTTTCATTTGAGCAGCTCTTTCACCCGTATAGCCCATAACCAGAAACATTAATCCATCTCGTTTAAGCAAATACTTAGGTCTTATCTTCTGTTGAGCATCCTTGTATTCAGCCAACGAAAAATTTCGTTCGCTAAATTCTTTGCTGCAGTTTAAGGATTCAATACTTTTAAGTACATCTGCATGACGTTTATTGAAAACATCTGCAACTGTTAAACTGTCAGTCACCAAATCATTTCCTTCCAGGAATACTAGATGACTAACTGGATGCTGTATCGCTTGAAGTCGACTCATTCTAAACCCTCCTAAGTTTATTTTTCGTAAACTTTTTATAGAAGTTTGTTTTTTATATAAGTTTGCATTTTGCAAACTTTTTGTTTAAAAAAATAAACCGATCAATTTCGATTTTATGTCGTGATGCGTTAATCATCTGTTTTCAAAATATCACTTATTGGAGTATTTAAAACTTCTGACATTGCAATTAATGCCTTTCTTCCTGGTTCACTTTTCCCACTCAAATACAAGGAAACAGTTGAAGGATGGCGTTCTATAGCTCCTGCGAAATCAATTTGTTTCATTTTCCTCTTTCTAAGCAAAGTTGACACTTTCTCGCTGTCAAATCTCATTTTAATTTCACCTCGCTTATACTTTACACTTTGAATTCTATCAAAAAGTTTGTAAAATGTAAACTTTTTTATTAAAAAAATTACTTTTTTCTTGCTTGAATTTAGTTTTAACTATTACAAAAGTTTGATTCTATCAAACTTTTGTAATAGAATGTACTTACTTGCATATTAATTTAACTGACTATAACTGAAATGATTATATATAAAAGGGTGGATAAATTATGCGTGGAGATAGGGTAAAACAACTGAGGAAATCCAAAGGGTGGACACAGGGTGAACTTGGAGATGCTGTAGGTTTAAAAAAAGCTACAATATCATTAATAGAAAACAATAAACGAGATCGAAGTGAGCGATCCGTTTCTGTATTTGCAGAAGTTTTAGGGTGTACATCTGATTATTTACTTGGATTTTCAGACGATCCACAATTAAATGGCGAGCAACACTCTAGATTAAAACAAGAATTTAATGAAATTTACGAGATGCTTCAAAAAATGCCAGAAGCAGAGCAAGAGATGTATTTGAAATGGATTAAAGCTGGTTTAAATACAGAAAGTAAGTAAATGATTGTTAGCATGAGCGCTAACAATCATTTTTTTCGTTTTTCAAGTGATTCTTTAATATCATTAACATGATTCCTAGCCTTTCCATCTGTTTCCCCCTTTTTTAATAATTCCCATAGATTAGTAGCTATATCATTTTTTTCTGTTGCATTTTCTTCATGTACTAATGCTAAACTCATTATTTATTCCCCCTACATCTTTTTTATTTTATATGCACCGTTTAGAATGGAAAGTTTTTATCGCTTTTTATCTGGAATCACCAAAAAAGTTTCCACTCTTTATAAAGCAGAAATGACACTATCAAATATGATAGTGTCATTTCTAATATTATTATTTATAAAAATCAACCGCCGCCCGGATTCGGGTCCATATACATTACTGGCGCGTCTACATGCTTAATTTTATCTTGTTTTGTAGCTGGTGCAAATGTAAAAGTAGCAGCTGCCGCAATTGTCAAAATAATTTTAAATAACTTGGACTTCAAACATTTCACCGCCTCTTACTTATATAATTCGATTATAACATTTTAATGCATTGATAGGTAGAGAAATATAGAAGAAATCACCTGTTTTAGAAAAACTTTCTACGGATTGTTCAAAATATTTTTTATCACCTGTTGCCAGTCCCATATAATATAGTTGAAAGGCACTAAGTGACCCATTCTGCTTCTCTAGTCCTCTAAGTATTTCTAAAGCTTCTTCCTTTTTACCGATTTTTATATAAAAAAACGCTAACTCTGCTAAATCAAGTTTGGTACGATCAATTGAATCCAAATCTTTCCCATGATGTATTTTTAAGAATAGTAAAACATTTAATATTTTATTTCTTCTTATTTTAAACTTTTTATTAACTGGAACACCTATAAGTTCAAGTGCTTTACAAATATGGTTTTTCGCTATTTCATAATCACTTAGCGCATAACTTTCCCCTAATTTACAATAAGCAATTGCTTTAGTACTTATATAATAGTTAAAAGGGTCATTTAAAATTTCAAAACAAATTTCTCTTGCTTTAAACAAATCTCCGTTATTATGCAAATGAATAGGTACTTGCATTTCTTTTACACGCAAGAGAAATGAATTTCGATTTGTGTGTTTTGAAACTTTCTCAATCCTAGGTAATACACTTTCAATATATTCATTAACCTTTTGGTAATTACTAAAATCTAAATAGGAATACATCATACTAAAATCCGAAACAATCATTAAGTCATCATCAGTATTTTTTTGGAATTCTCTTTTCTGCTGAACTTCATTAAAAAAATCCCTTGCAATAATAGTTCCTTCGCTTCTCTTTCTAAGAAGTTGATAATATTCAGCAATTTTCACGTTAGTACGTACAGTTGGCGAATCGCCTTTTTTTGTTTGCGATTTCATTATTTGTTCAATTACTAATTCTTGAAGTTCATATTCCCCAAACATGTCTAAAACCTCTAACGCTAGTTTTAAATTTTTATGAGATAGTCTTGGTATATACTCTTTAATGCAATTCCTTCTAAACTCTACATCTTTAGGTTTATATAGTCTAAGAGCATCAACTAAATGCATAAAATCAAATTTATCTTGTTTTTTAAAATAACTATTTACTGTTGTATGCGTTACTTTAAATCTTGTTGCTAATTTTCGATTCGTATACCCATTTGATTTTAAAGTTTCTTGCATGTCACTCAAATCTAATAAAGCTCGCACAATCTTTGTCCTCCTTGTGGACAAAAAGACACGTAACCCCAATTTATTACATATAAAGGAAAACGCGCCACTTTCAATCTAAGTTGTGTTATAATAATTATGTACAAGATCCGCGACAATGTTCCCTACCTGGATTAGGGGGCAGTGTAAGAGTGCGTCCAACACTACTTACACCGTGGGTCTTTTTTCACGTCCGTTTATTTTATTTCTTTTCATAATAACACAAATTTCCCAAAATTCGGTCATAGAGTTATCTGAAAACTATTGAGAAAGTAGTAAAACCGCTGTACAGCAACGTTTTTTATGTTTCACAGAACCTCATATGCAATTCTGCATACACTTTGCGGGATTACCCACATGCATATTTTACCACAGAACCGAACTTTTGTTCTAACTAATTTTGTAACGATTCAAAACTAATCATTAGTTAATATAAACGTTTCTTAATTAATCGTTTTATCCAAATATATACCATTTACTTCTTTCGTTCGCTTATAATTGTCACAGATTAAAAAGGGCGGTGAATAGTCATTGCTTAGCGAACGACTTATATACTTTCGTAAGAAAAACAAACTGACTCAAAACGACGTTGCTTACCATCTTAATGTTGTGCGTTCAACATATACCAATTGGGAAGCAGGACGATCAGAACCAGATATAGCAACTCTTATCAAGATTTCTGATCTATACAATATTAGCCTAGACAACCTAGTCGGTCGGGAATATCGTATTCCGCCGCAAATCGAGGTCATACTAGATCAAATTTCTAATTTAGATACAGAACCACAAAAGAAAGCGTTAAACCTCTTAGTGGAATATACATACTTGGTAAAAAAGTATTTTACGTAGACTTCACTCCCCTTTTTTTTACGAGTGAACATCTTTGGATATCAAGATAATACGAATCTATTTTTAAGATTCTAAAATGAAATAAGGAGCGTTGCAGCGCTTTCTATTTCAAATTAAGGATATTGTATTTGAATCAATAATATAAGAAAACTTTTCCAAAATAAAGAGGTAAAATTTTACATATTTTTACCATTTTAACCAACGAGGGCTGCAACTCTCGTTTCTTATTTTTATTCGACAAAGTACGACAAAACGGCCGTAATTAAATTTGTTATGATGTATGGAGAAATCTTATTTTATTATCAATTGTATAAAAAGGTGGTTTTAATTTGGGGCAGTTAGCATTTTTATTATTCCTTGCTGCAATTATACTTTTTGTCTTATTAATAATTGCATTATTTAGAAAGAAACCTAAGAAAAATCTTGTTATCGCAATGTTTGCCTGCTTTGTATTGTCATTAATAATCGCTCCGTCCGCTAAAGAAAGTAAAAAATCTCAACAAACTGTATCTTCTGAGGTAAAACAAGAACCCAAAAAAGAAGAAAAAAAGATTGAATCTAAAGAAAAAATATATAAGCTAAATGAAATAGTAAAAACAAAAAAAATAGAAGTAGCTCTTACTAAAGTTGAAGAAAAAACAACTGTGGGAAATCAATATATGAAAAAAGATGTTAGTGAAGGCGGAACATTCCTTGCCGTACATTACACTATGAAAAACATATCTGATAAACCTGTAAGCAGATTCTCTTTTCCGTCTGTGCGCTTAATTGATGAAAAAGATACTAAGTATGATTCTGATATTGATGCCAGTAGCAAATATGCGGTAGAAACGAAAGCGGATAATTCTAAAATAGCTAGTGATTTAAATCCAGATATCCAAGTTACAAAAACAAAAGTATTTGAAATCAGTAAGGAAAAATATAATTCTGGTAAATGGTATCTTCTTATTGATGGTAAATATAAAATCGAAATAAAATAGAATACGCCTGTGGATAACCTTACTTATCCACAAAAAAGACCGTCATTTATCTGACGGTCTTTGCTTTTACTCTTCTTTTTTCGACGAAGTTCTGATATCATAAAGTGGTAGATATATATAAATTGCAAATGTAAATTTTTCATATAAATTTCAAAAAAACAAATAGAAAAACCCCGACAAAATTTTCAAAGGTTCACGTAAGTTTGGCCGCCTACAAAACCGATGGAAATTGGAACGCGAGGTTTGTTTTCACATAGTTATTTGTTATCTCTATGATAGCATAAACTAAAAAAAATGTGAACAACAATCCTCTATTTTCCTATACCCATTTTTGGGCGGGGTGGAAATTGGAGGATTTTTTGTTATGTCAAACTTAACAGAACAAATGGAAGAACAAGAAGTAAGAGAACTTCAACGTGTAGTAATTAAAGAAGAATTAGTTGAGTTAACAGGAAAGCATTTCGAAGCAGCACTATTAAACAATTTAATCTTTTGGCACGGAATCACTGAGAAAATGGACCAAAGCCTATTAGTGCAAATTAGCCAGTTAGAAAAACGTGGGGCGAAACAAGGCACTATTAATAAAAAGAAAAAACAAATTCGTGATGGTTGGTTCTTTAAAACGGCTGATGAACTATCAGCGGAATTAATCGGTTGGGGAAGTCCTCAAAAGATTGGTAGAGCATTAAACGAGTTATCCAAAAATGGTTGGATTGAAAAAGGTAATAATCCCGATCCAAAAATGAAATGGGATAGAACAACTTGGTTAAAAGTAAATATCAATAAAATTGCTACTGATTTATTTAAAATTGGTTATGCATTAGAGGGATATTCATTAGTTCAAGAAACAGAAGAAAAGCCCAAAGCGTCTGAATCTAATAGCGCCAAAAACGCGTCGTTACGCAAATTCCATTTTGGAATATGCAAATTCCATTTTGGTAGTTCCAAATTCCAAAACGGTAGAACAATACCAGAAGGTTTACTTCAGAAAGTCACTTCATTACCTATTACTGAAGAAGAAGAAATTATAACTAACCCTGTTACTGAATCTATGATTCTTGATTTAATGAATCAAAAAATTGAAGAACGAGAGATTACAAACCAAAAAACTATTAAAGCAATTCATGATGTTGCATCTAAATGTAAAGCGATTGGATCTACAGATTTAACTGCAGCTGAAAACTACGTTATAAAAGTTGTGGAAGAAAAGATGTCTAAGCTTGGCCAGAAACAGAAAGTAAGAACAGGTAAAGCAAATGTACCAGGATCTAAATCTGTACGTAGGGAAATGGTTCCTGATTGGGTTAAAGAAGATAGAGAAGAACAAACAGAATACTCTTATACACCAGAAAAACGGGAATTAAAAAATTGGGATGATTTAACACCAGAATTTAAAAATGTAATTTTCCCATCGATTACAAAAGCAATTAACAATGATAAGGATGATGAAAGTATTTCAGCTGTATTCGGGATTGTTCTTCAAGATATTGCTGCATTACGTAAAACAATCACAGAGGAAAATCAAAAACGTTTAAATGAAATATTAAAGAAACGTAAAGAAGATTGACTACATAGAAGTAATGGCAGTATGAAATTTCACTTACCGTAATAATTTTATACTTTAATAAACTTAGCATTTAGGGGATTTTAACGAATTTTAGGGAGGACAAGCCTATGCCTTCCCTACTTCGCAACATTCATTTTTATAGATTTTGCGAGGCTGTTGCGAAGACTAACGACCTCACAGTGTAATATCCAATGACTAATCAATGATGTTTTTGTTGTTTTTGGTATATTTCATTGAATTTAGACGTAAACATCTGTTAGAATCAAAATTACCAATGACTAATCAATGGTAATGAAAGGGGAATATATATGTTATTAGGAAATCCATATGCGATTGACTTAGGAAATGGCTTTACAAAGCGTGCTTCAAAGAAAAACAAGGAACTTGAAGCGGCTGTTATCACTGAACTATCTGTATTAGCAGAGGTAGATGACTACTACAACGAAGCAAGTTTTACTAAAATTGAACTTACAAACATTGATTCTCCGTACTACATAGGAGAAGAAGCAAGAAAATCTAAATTGCCACTTGTTCGTGCGCTTGGGGAAAACAAGGCGAAGCGTTATGAGGACCCGATTTTTAAGAAACTTCTATTCGGATTTATTGCAAAAGATTTTAAAAAATCTAAACACATTACTTTACCGCTACTTGTAACAGGTCTTCCAGTATCACATTTCGGAAACCAACGTGAGACTTTAGAAAAGGTTATTACAACTGAAACGTCTATGAAGGTGAATGGAGAAATGATTACAGTAGACGTGAAAAAGTGCCTAGTGATCCCTCAACCAGTAGGTACACAATACTACCTTGTTAAAAAGAACATCATTGAGAAAGATGATCGTATCCTTATCATTGATGGTGGCTTTGGAACGTTGGATGTAACTGATATGTCGGGCAACTCCGTTATAGGTCGATTGGGTACAGAATTAGGATGTGAAAAGGCGTTCTTAAATATTGAACAAATTGTACGCGATAATATTGGTGAAACACCAGAACTAAGTGTGTCTAATATGCACTATATCCTTGAAAATAGTTATAAATATAATGGTAACTCACATAACTTGTACAAAGATGATAAGGTTTCAGAAAAAGTTGAGAGTGAGTTGAAACATCATTTTGCTTCTGTGCTTCGAGAAGTATCGCAAAAGTTCAACTTCGCAGTATATGACAAAATTATTTGGACTGGAGGAATGGCTGCATTGCATAAAGCACTTATTATTGAACAGCAAACAAAATTCCCGACGTTTGAACTATTAGAAAATGGTCAAGAAGCTAATCTACTGGGTTATTACTATTTGGGAGATGATGTCTTTGACAAACTTACAAAAGAAAAAGCTGCAAATTGAGCTTAACCCTAACAACGATAAGGTTCTTTATAACTTTGTAACTCGATTAGAGGAACAGGGAAAAGGCCAAAAAGGTTACGTAAATAAGCAGATTAAAAAGAGATTAGAAATGTACCAGGTACTTGCTGAAGTTGCAGGAGAAGAAGATCCACTTCAATTAGTTAAGAAGTTATTAATCAATATAAATACTCATGGCATACAGAACGATGAAGGAGTAGACGAAAAACCTTCTGAAAATGCTGTTGATAATGCTATGGATTTGATTAATAACATCAATAATGGTACCTGGTAAATAATTATTTAAAGAAAATACCACTCCTCCCTCTCTCTCAACGCTTTTTCATGGAATGATGGAATTTTGGAAAAGTGGCCCTGAGATAAAAAAGAGGGAAGGAGTGATTTTTCGAAAGAGGGGAGCTACATGAGTGTAATCAACCCTATGTTTGAACCTCGAAAACAATCTACTACAATAACAAACCAACAACCTCGTAAAACTCGATCAGATAAAAAGAAAGATATAAAAATTCCAGTAAATGAAATTCAACGACAGTTAATAAGATCCTCAGCCTTTAAGGAAGGAATAACCACTACACAATATATGTCCAAATTAATTACAGAACATCTCAGAATCGATTATATAAGCCAAATTCATGCGTATGAATATAAAGACACCAAAAAATACATTCACGCGAAATTGGAGCAAAAAACGCACTCTCAGCTTGTCCAATTAGCTATTGAATGGGGAGTGTCACAACGAGCTGCAGCAACACGTATTTTATGCTTTGCATTACGCACCATGTAAGGAGTGACCGCATGTATAGTAAATACGATGTTATGACGAAAGAAATTAAACTTATGAGCGCTAGTAACTGGTGGGAGCGAACAAAAATTGAGTGGAAATTAAAAGAGAAATATCGCTTTGAAGTAAAGATGTTAAAAATCTACTTATTTCGAATGAATATAATTATTGAAGATATGGAAGAGGAAGATTACGAATGTACGGCAAGTGATTTAGCTGAAATTCTTGTCGAGGACTTCCTGGAACATATAAGGTCCAAGAATAGCATGGAGCAGCTATACCAAATTCTAGAGAGCAAAAAACACTATACGGATTTTGATTTGGAGTTTAATGAAAATGATGATCGATACGGTACACTTTCTGTAAAAATTGATAGACGTACCTTAAGACGGATTGAAGTGTTTTTTTCGGATATGGCCCATAGTTACCCTATGCACGGATATACAGCTGATAAACTAATCAATATCCTCATGTGCGATTACATGAAATATTATGCTGAAGAGCCTGGAAAGAAACTATCCTTATTGAAAAGACGTTTTTCGTAAAATATTGTCGCTCATGCACCATTTTTAGGCCCCTATTTTTAGGGGTTTATTTTTTGTGAAATTGGACATTACTGTGAATAACAATTTTCATAGGGAGTGAGAATGGTGTGGAGATTTCGTTCCAAAAGAACACCACTAGGAAGATTTTTAGATAAACATAGGATCGAACAAGAATGGCTAGTAAGAAAATCTGGATTGGGAAGAAATACTGTAGGGGATTTAGCTAATAATCCGGACAGATCACCAACACGAAAAACAATGCAGAAGATATTGAAGGTGTTAAGAGAATTTGATTCAAGGGTTAAAGCGGATGATTTTTGGGATATGTAAAGGAGGATTAATACTTTGAAGAATGAATTGAAATTTACTGATATTATGATTAAAGATATGGAATCTCGTGTAGATGCCTTATCGGAAATGCAAGAACATACTGAAAAAGAACTCAAGACACTTGAAAGAAAAGAATATTACGCAAGAGGACTAAACCAAGGTTATCTAAACTGTCATACATCTGAAATTGAATATTTACAAGAAAAAATAAAATATTTACGTAGTATATAAAGAGAGGTTCCCGAAGTATGGGGAACCTCTCTTTTATTTACTTTACATACACATAGGCTTCATTTGCTGTTACATAGTATGTTTTACCTTTGCTATTGTGTACTTTATATTGCGGTGAACCATCTACATTTACTTTCGCATCAATTGTAAATCCTAATCCTGTATCTACAGAACCAGCCACATCTTTATCCTGCCAAGATGGAGCATCATAGAAACGTAGATTGTTAACTTTTGAAACAACACGCTTTCCAACAATAGAAGAATCTACTGTGCTTTTCTTATTAAACTTCACATAAGATGGATCGTTCTTAATCCACTGATCTCCACCAAGATTTAACCAACCATCCTTTTCCGCCCACACAATATAAGATTCTGGTTTGTTTAGTTGACGAATTTTAGAATAGCTTGTACCTGGTCCTTTACGTAAGTTAACGTTGTAACCTTCAATATAGGCGATACCGTCTGTTACTGCTGTTGGTACTTCCGATGGTTTAGATGGCTTCTCAGGAACAGAAACATCCACACTAGAATTATTGTATGCTCGTTGTACATCTGCTCTAAATTGAGCTTCTGAAACGCCATGAGACTTTAAGTAATCATTTGGATCTTCATGATCCGTACCGCCAAGGTAATGAGTTACATCGCTATGTGTCCACAATCCTTTTTCTACAGATAACCCACGGTCACGTAATATTTTAGCTAGTAACTTAACGTATTTGTCATAGCTTCGTTTGAATTTTGCATAGTCCGCTGTTTCGCATAACTCTACATGTACAAATCGTTTATTAGCAGCAGGACCGCCACCATAAGCGATGTATTTTGTATCAGCAATTTGGATCGTTTCGTCCCAATCGACTGCATAGTGAACAAATGCATTTCTCCATGTACGAGACTCATATTTTTGAATGTTAATAGCTGGAGCTTCTGGAGTTGCTGTAGAATGCGCTACAACGCCCTCATAAGCACCTACACCATAACGGTATGGTTGTTTCGGTAAATCAGGAATAATAAGTGTTCGATCAGCAAAAGCACTTGTAGCAAAAGAAACAGAAAGTACTAGAATCATAAGTAACGAGGTAATATGTTTCATTGTCTTTTTCATTTAGCATCAACATCCTTTTTCATAATTTTTGTATGGTCAAATAATCCACTTGCTGATAGTCCAATGATGATTCCCTGGAATACATTTGTTTTGATATCTCCGCCCATAAATAAAACGCCTAGCATAATGCCAAGCGTTAAATTTAGTAACGGAACATATTTTGTTTGTAATCCAATTGTTTTTCCAATCTGTGAAAGACCTACTACAATTCCAATCATTACAGTAATTTCAAACATTACATACCACCTCCTTTCAAAAAGAAAGTGAGAGCTGCTCCAACAATTCCACCGACAATAAGTCGTAAAATCCAGGTAGTATTGGCGCTGATTTTATCTAACTGCTTGTTGATATTATCAATATCTTTCTCGTTACCTGTTGTTCGTATTTCTAACCCTTTAATCTCTAAACGAATGTCCTTGATCTCTTGCTTAATTTCTTGAACATCGTTTCTTACATCTTGTAACCCTTCCATTTGGACCACCTCATTTCAAAATAAAAAGAGAGACATCTATTTGTCCCTCTGTTCTTATAAAAGCCGTATTTTATGCAAAATAAAAAACAGCTTATGGCTGCTTTGGTTCCTCATTTATTAATTGTTGTACTAATACCTTTAATTTAGCAATTTCAGCTTTCATTGAAACTTTCTCAAGTTTTTCTGCTTCAAGTTGTTCTTTAAGAGCATGAACTTCCTGCTTCAACATACCGTGGTCAAATTGAAGATTTTTAACTTTAAAGTCAACTTCTTGTATTCCTTGAATAGAAATTGCAACCGAGCTATAAAGTGTTACAGCGTCTTTCTGTGGTGTGGTGAATACATCGTCAGATTCCTCCGCAATCATACCGTAATTAATTGGAAGTGTAATAGACTCCCCTGACTCGAAGCGTTCAACATCTCTTATAAAGTGATACTGTTTGATGTTTACAGAGTTGATTTTATCTAAAGCAGAGAATGGAAGGTCTTCTATGTCCGTTTTAAGCTTACGAGAAGAATTAGGGATAAATTCTTGCGCCCACATACGCCCTGTAGCGCTAATATTCTCTTGCGCTCGTAATGTTCTTAATTCTATATCTTTCCATCCCTTACCCATCATATCTTTAATCTGCAAGCCATTGTTATAACCTTGTACAAAACTTGACCTTATCATTGCATTACCCATAATTAAATCATGATCGGTGGCGCCGTTTACGAAATGTATTTTATAGTCACTGCCTTTTCTTTTGAAAGTAAACTGCCCCGCATTATTTGTAAAAATATGTGGTTCAGTTGTAGTTACAGAGAAGTAACCATATCCTGGAGCCCATCCTTCAGATTCAAAGATAATATCATTCAAGTTTTGAAAACGAAATTGTCCATCTGAATATACACTCAGATGTCCACCGTCATTATGCATTTGAATATAGTTTGACCAAATATTAGTTCCTTCTGCATTTTCTCCTTTAGAAATCCCAAATTTTGCATATGCTTTAGAAGGTTGATCGACTCCATTAATTCGCGGCATGACTTGATAAATATAAAACGATCCTGTACCCCTGTATTTAATATTGTCAGAACCAAGGACGAGTGAAGGTTGAATACTTCCATCATTTGTTTCCATAAATCCTATATAACCACGCGGCGTATCTGCATCGAAAATCTTCATGTTTTGTTTATTTATTTCAACAAATCTGTTTCCACTCGTTTTAAGTGTTACTCCTTCTAAAACTTTTCCTTTGATATGTTCAGCTGTTACATATCCTATAAGGTTGATTCTGCTCGCTTGGATTTGAATTTGCTCAGCTGATTGATTAATCTGCGATATAACATCGCCTTTTTTAACCCTAGAATTAATATTTTGATTTGTTAAACTAAAAGCCGCTTCCATTTCCAAAACATAAGCAAATTTTTTGTCGGCATCCGTCTTTGAGTACACTTCAGTTGCTTTAGCACGAAAACCTATTTCTTCGGTATTTTGATCGATACTTGTTTGCATTTTTTTGGTTACTGTATCAAAATCACTTTTGGCAATCTTATCTGCCACTAAATCCACCAGTTCTTTATAGTTGGTAATGTCTTTTGGGTTTGGCATGTATACAGATGGTTCTTTTCCTTGCTGTAGCTGCGGTTGAGATACCCACATTGTACCATTACGTCGTACCCATATATCTCCTTGCAAACGAGTTATAGGAACGTCAGGAGCTTTAATAGTTACACTAACTAGTACCCATGAGCCATTAATCAATAAATCTTTTATTTCAGTTTGCGCGAAACCTAATGCAGTTGAGCCATTAAAGAATTGAAGCTTAACGCATGCCCCCTGGTCTAATAAGTTTTTATCTACTACATAAACCCATGTAGACAATACGTAGTCACCGCTATTTTGTGAGGCTCCAATACTTTGAGCAATACCCGTCCAGCTATTTGCTGCAACCCCCGCATTTGCAATTCTGACCGAGTTATAACCGTCATGGCGTCTGTCTGTTACTGGTGTTACTGTAGCACCTGATACAACCCCAGCTACTGTCCATTTATCGGTACTAGCAACCTCATTTGTTATATTGCCATTAGCATCAACTGTTTTTTTCTTAAACTCTGTATTGAAGAATTGATTTGTACTACCAAGTGCTCCTACATAAGCTTGCATTTGCTTTTCTGAAATCTTTGAACTTAATGAGTCTTTGGTTTGTGTAATTTCATTCTTGTTTTCTTGAATGAGCTTTCCGTGCTCTGTTTGTTTTTCTGTTAAAGCTGTAATGGTTTGAGAATTCGAAGTCGAGGTTTGTTCAACTCGATTCAACGTTGTTTGCATTGTACTTTGTTCTTTTTTTACTGCTGAGATTGTTTGAGAGTTTGTATTTACTGTTTGCTGAATTTCATTAGTTGTTTGGGTAAAGTCTGCTTTAGAAGTAACTTCATCGTTAGAAAGTTGCCATGTAGTTCGTATGTTACCTTCTTCAAATTTTGCATGGTGTGAGTTTAAATTCCCATCAATATTACGCCCAGAATAGTAGAATTTAATTTGAGTTACGTCTTTGTCTTTTGTTCTGAATGTAACTGATAGTGGCTCGTCTTTATAATCCACATTAATCTTTAATTGTGAGTCTGCGCGTACAGATTTCCATTCTTGCTCTCCATCTGCATACGTTATTGCTGTTTCAACACCAAACCAAGTATTTGAATTAAATTTTGTCATTTTTCCAGTAAACAAAAATGAGATAGTAAAAGTTTTATTTCTATAGTTGACCTTATCCGATAAAGTCATTTGTTTACCTTCTGACCAAGTTCCAGTTACGTTCTGTTTATTTAACCCTGTTTCTGAACCGCTAGCTAAATTGATTGAACCTACAGAAATGTTATTTACAGTAGTTTTTAATTCTGTAATGGTGTTAGTGTTAGTTTCGGCGGTCTGTTTAGCGGTATTAGCAGTTTGACTTACTAGTTTAAGATTATCGTTTAGAGTTGTTATCTCCGTTTTCTCTGCTTTATTTTTAATTTCTTCAGCTGTGCGTTCAGCAGTCGTTTTTGTTTCATTTAATACTTTTATATCACCTTTACGGTTTGTTTCGTACACTTGCTTTCCAATAAGATTTTCGTCTACCCAATCTTTTGTATAAACACCTTCTTTATTGGCCTTTCCTTCAAGTTGCTGATTTAACCAAGTCTTATCAGGTATATCTTCAATTGTCTCTTTTAAAGTATCAATTTCTGTTTGTGCATTCTTTATATCTTTTTGTAATGGTCCTGTATCCGGAACAACCGACTCCCAAGTTGTACCTGTCCATATTTTTAAAATACCAGGTTTACCGTTGCTGATATCGCGCCAAAGCGTTTTGTTTGGTTTAAGATCAGTGGTTGGTGGTTCCTTACCTTCTATGATATTAACCATATTCGTTTCGATATTTTCTTTTAATTTTTCAGAGATGTCTTTTGCTGATTTTGAATCTTTAACAGCTTGTTCAGATTCTTTTTTTGCTTGTTTAGCCAACTCATCAAGCTGCTTTACTAATTCGTTATTAGCTTTTCCGTCTAACCAAGCACGCAGTTTGTTATATAGTTTTCGTGATTCCTCATTCGGATCTATAATTTCTCGATAGTCACCAAATACGTATTTATCTTTTGATGGATCTTTAAAAGATTCATCTCCGGCAATAACACGAGCTTCTAAATATAATTTAGGTGTAAATCCTTCATCTTTTATATGAACTGTATCACCTTCATTGACTTGCTCATGCTCTAGTCCGTATATACGCCCTATAGATTGCGCTTCTACTTCGTATGAAACAAATGTATTTATACGTTTTTTCATTTCTATTTTCATAAGCGTCATGAGACGTTCCGGCGTCATATCTTCTCGCTCTGTTTCAGGAGAATAGAATCCGAATTTATGCTTTCCTTTGGAATTCCACCGTTGGAAAGCACCTTCATCTACGATGTATGGCAAACCTTTATTTATGCTCTCTACAGTAATTATAGAATCGCCTTCACCGTGTACAAACCCAACTAATGCTGTACATATGTTCCTTGAATGCTCAATCCGTTTGATACCAACTAAATCTTTTGCGAGTTCTATTTCCTTTCCTAAATCGTCCCCGCGTCGCTTTATCATATCGACATACCAACCAACGATTTGAGAACCTACAATTTCTACACGATATTCAATTTCTAAATCAAATAAAGCTGCAATTTTCTTTAGACATTCTAATGGACTAATAAACTCCTCGATTGTGAGAGTATGGAATCCAGAGTATTCTGTTTTCCCTCGCTTCCACTTCATTCCTACAAGAGCTATATCCATCATTTTATCTACGGTTTCACTTTCGATTCGCTGTGGTTTTATAAATCCTTCCTGCGCGATTTGAACCCAAGCTCCAGAAGCGCTTATTTTTAGCGATCTGTCTTTCGAATCTTTTTCTGCCTCATTATTAATTACATAAGGAACCATTCGGCCATTCCGGACTTCTTTAATGATTAAATTCTGCTGTTGTAAAGCAATTGCTTGTTCGGTACCGTCAAATACTTTGAATTCTAGTATATCTACATTATTTTTAAGTTCCCAATGACGGTTATCTTCCCAATAATTTTCAGGTTGTAAAACAGAAATAATTTCATCTGTTTGAAAATCAACGATGTGTAATTCTCCACTAGGTGTCCTCATTTATATCTCTCCCTAAATGATATATTCGCATTCACATCGGGAGGCATTATTTCGATTCTATTTTCTCCTGGAATTACTTTTGGGAATGAACTAAACATATCTTTAAATTTAGCAGCACTTGCACCGTTTATAGTTACATGGCCACGAGCAGTATCGATAACGATTTTATCTCCTGCATCAAAAATATATGGCTTGGAATTTTTGGGTACATTGTTCACTTTCCATATTTTTAAATCATCTATTTGCATTGTATAAACAGGAGTATTTCTATCCCATCGACAAATTGCAATCATAACTTGTGCAACTTTACGGCCTGTCATGGGGTTTCCTACTTCATCGATCCAACGCTCAACAAGTGAGGCATCATCTATTTCTGTTCCATCTCGAAATCTTGCTACATAAACGGACCATTCTTTGCCTCTCCTTGCAATACGAAGTCGCCCGTAAAATTGATTAAATGTATTAGGATACGAACCACTTGTGTCTACGAGTAGGCGTCTACTTCCAGGCACTGCATTATCGCCAAGCGTCATATGTGCCTTAGTAATTTCAGCATACCAATATAAATCGTTCATATTAATCTGCGCTACCATATTACCTGTTTCATCAAGAAGAATGATTTCCACACGCCCCATTTGATCTGCATTTTTAGATTGTAAATGTACCCAGGCTTCTAATTCAAAATCTTGTATTGGACCGCCAGGGATATTTTTTTTTGCAAGGCCACCATGAAAACCTGCTGTTCCTTCTGGTCCATAATACGGACAGTAAATTCCTGTTCCATCTTTTACTTTAAGTTCTCCTGTGCCTTTCATGTCGTCAAACATTCCAGTAATAGGAGTCCATCCAATAGTAGTAGACATATCATCCCACATTACACGTTCCCGCTCTTGTACGAGCTTTTCTTCGATTGTTTGAGGATAACCAATTTGGAAATAGTTACGATCATTAGGATATTCACCATACCATACAGATAAAAAAGTACTTGGTTTTGAAGCTACAATTTCAATTAAAGGTGGAGTTTCCTCGCTCCCTTTGTTCGTAAAATTTGAAGTGATTGCTGCAGTTGCATCTCGACTAAAAGGAAACTTCTTAACTGCGCCGAGTTTGTATGGCATCGGACAAATAAACGTAATTACACCTTTACCACGATTGATTAGTTCTTCAGCATCAAATGTTCCATCTATAACGGCTAAATAAGTGCGATCTGGTTCATCATCAAAAATTAGCTCACATTCTTTTTTTGTAACTAACCAGTTCGCTAAATCCTCTTTGACTTTTTGTAAATCAGCAATGTCTTGCGCTTTAACAATAAGAGGCACATCAATTTGACGTGCCTCTACATCTGTATTCAATAATCTGGCCCCTGGATATCCTGGAGTATATAAAAGATTACGTTTAACAGGTGCCCAAGCAGGTCTTTTACGACCTCTAGGCATTAAAATATAGTCTCTTCTTTGGTTATTGAATGTAAAACTTTGGTATTTACCCATGAGCACCCTCCTTAAAACTGATCTTTCTTTTCTTTTTCTCTTCTTTGTATTTCTGTTGTATATGGCGTCGTAATTTCAGCCACTGATTTACCATCCATTAAAGCGGTTAAATGAACAGTTAAATTGCCCTCTCTATCACCCGATGGGGTACCTCCGCTGAATGCGCCACCAAATTGCTGAGCAAATCGGTTAAATACTGCATCTGCAAACGGGTCCATACGACGACCAACAAGTGGTACTGCTGCTTCTGGACCAGCTTCACCGATACCAATGATAGATGCTTTATTGAAGAAACCACCATTAGCATGCCATTCGATACTAGGAGTGGAAGGTGGCATTAAACTAAAATTACCCACAATCCTAGGCTGTGGTAATCTTGGGAGTTTAGGAAGTGTTATATCAGGGAGTTTTAGTTTAAAGTCAAACATGCTCTTAATCTTATCGATCCATCCACTTACAGTCTCACGGGCATCTTTAAATCCATCATCCAGTCCCTCTTTAAATTCTTTTAGAACTTTTATAGCAGCACCAAATAACGGGATTTTTTCGAGTAGATTTAAAACTGCTTTCCCGATAGTATCTGCAGTAATTTCAGCATTCTTTTGTTCTCCAGCCATACCATTTATGAAGCGTTTTAATAACTCACGGCCAACAGCTAAAGCAATAATGCCAGCTGCTGCTAAAAGAGCAGTAAATGCATCAACAATGATTTCACCTAATTTATCAATAATCTCTGGTTTCTTCTCTTCAAATCCTTGTTTCATTTCATCCATTGATTTTTTAGCTGCATTTTTCACTTCTGGTTTCGAGGATAAATTATTAAACCAATTTCCGATTTCAGCCCACCATTTTTCAAGGTTTTCGCCCCAATTAGCAGCAGTTTCATCAAACCAAGCAGAAATAGAATTCCACCATGCTTCTAATTGATCCCATGTACGATCAGGAAGGGTAGTCCACCATGCAACGATAGAGTTCCACCATTTCTCAAGGTTATCACCCCAACGTGTAGTTGTTTCATCAAACCAAGTGGCGATAGAGTTCCACCATAGTTCTAATTTTTCCCACATGCGATCAGGAAGAGTAGTCCACCAAGTGGAAATAGAATTCCACCATTTTTCAAGGTTTTCGCCCCATCTAGTGGTTGTTTGGTCGAACCAAGTGGAAATACTGGTCCACCATAGTTCAAGCTGCTCCCACATGCGATCAGGAAGGGTAGTCCACCATGTGACAATAGAATTCCACCATTTTTCAAGGTTTTCGCCCCATCTAGTGGTTGTTTGGTCGAACCAAGTAGAAATGCTAGTCCACCATAGTTCAAGTTGCTCCCACATACGATCAGGAAGGGTAGTCCACCATGCAGCTATAGAGTTCCACCATTTTTCAAGATTTTCACCCCATAAGGTAACAGTTTCATCAAACCAAGTAGAAATTACTGTTCCCCATTCACTAAGTTTAGTTCTTAGTTTTTCTGGAATAGAAGAAAACCATGTAGACATTGCTTCCCAAAGTTGATTATAAAAAATGATGTTTTGTTCATTTTGTTCGTCGAACCACTGGGAGATTGCATCTTTCCAACCAACCAGTTTAGATTTTATTTTTTCTGGAATGGAATCAAACCAGTTAGACATTTCAGTCCACCAAGTATCTAAATCTTTCTTGATGTCACTGGCTTTACTAGTAAACCAATTTGAAATTTCCGTTTTCCAAGTATCTAATTGTTTTTTTGCTTTTCCAGGAAGTTCATTAAAGAATGTTTCAATTGACTTGCCCCAATCGTTCAATAATGACTTTGTATTACTAGGAAGATTCTTAAAGAATTTAATTGTATCGTTATACCATTTTTCTACAAGTTTAGCTGCTTTTTCTAAAGGGTCTGTAATACTATCTGGTAAGGCTAACCAACCTAACTTAAATAAAGTTTTTAAAGAAGACATTCCTATGTTTGTAAGTGCTTTTAAGATTTCGAAAGCACCTTCAAAAATAGTTTGCACGCCTTCCCATGCACTTTTCCAGTCACCTGTAAAAATTGCAGTAAATGTTTTTATGAAGCCACCTATCATCTTGAAAAATCCACCTAGTGCATCACCAAGTGAAGAGAATATATTTTTTGCGTGTTCTGCTAAAATTGGTATAGCATCTTTTACATACTGTATTAAAGAATCTAAAATATCTTGAATTTGCTCAACTGCTTTTAAGAAGTTATCTATATCTTTACTAGAGAAACCAAGTGACTCAAGAAGTTTAGTAGCTTGTACTTTATCACCTTTAAAAGCAGCGAAAAGTGCATCAATATATTTTTTGGCTGTTTCCGCGCCTTTTTGTAGTACGTCGTATAGTTTTGTAGCTTCTTTCTTAATTGTAGAAATGCTACTAATGATACTTTTTGTAGCTTCTGGAGAGAATCCAAGTCTTTCTAATATAGAAGCAGCTTTACCTTCATTACCATTCCAAATAGCAGCAATTGCACTTGCGAATTCTTTAACTTTCAAAATAACAGAAGTAAGAATTTCAATGATTCCTGTTAAGACATTTATTACGATTGTCAGTTCTTTCATCCATATAGTGGTCATGAGTTTAATAGCCGGGATAAGGATCTTCATAAGTAAATCTATAATCTTACCTATTGAATCACCTAGCCCCTTCCAAAAGCTTTGTGTGCTATTGCCTTCGCTGCCAACTAGTACATTTATCATTTTAAGAAATGCTTGCCATAATTCTTCTAATTTAGGAATAATAGGTTCTATTGCTCCTAAGATGGTTGATTTTATATCATTCCATCCGTTTATTATGGAATCACGGAAAATTTCCGAGTGTTTCGATAACTTCATAATAGTTCCACCCAAAATAACTAAAGCACCTGCTACAATAGAAGCCATACCTGCAACTCTAAGGAATCCTAATACACCTTGACTTATAACCATCCATAATTGAGCAAAAGCAACCTTCATACCCGATGCTCTACCTATACCTATTGCCATTGGAGAAAGTAACAATGTCATGGCTGTAAATAAGTATGCAAACATACCGATAAGCTTTACAATGTCGGGATTCAATTCATTTATCTTATTTATAAATTCACCGACCTTTGTACCTGCATCTACTACTACAGCAGCAACTTCACCCCAAATTTCTACAAATGGAGCAAGTGCCTCCGCCCAGGTCGCTTTAAATCTTTCCCAAGCGATACCGAGTGGTTTTAGCGAATCTTGCAATGCTTTAATCTGCGCTTCTGCAGCAATTCGCATGTCATTTAGTTCATCTTTTGTAGCGACGTTTGCTAAATGGACTTTTTTCCTCCATGTTTCCACGTACTCAGATAACTCCTGATCAGTCATATTATTTAGTGCGTGTATCTCACCAGCAGCTTCTGGCCCCATCTCCCTAAGTCCTTGTACAAATTCTTTCGGAGCCCGATTAGCTAACTTTGCTAAGTCACTAACCCAAGTTTCCATATATTTAACTTGCCCCTGAAGATTCTCCATTAATTCTTTCTTATCAAACGCTTTTCTTTCGACTTTTTTAAATATGTCAACAAAGTTATATATTTCATCTACACGCTTTTGATAAGCCTTAATGTATTCAGCAGAAATCTCATCCTGCTGTTTTCTGACTTCGGCAGGATCTGGTCCGTGAGCTGCTTTGGCCATAATTACAGTGAATCCAGTTAATACAATGCCAGCAGCTAATGCTAGTTGTTGCATTCGCATAATACCAGTATTGATTAAACGAACACGATCAAGTAAATCTTTCATGCTGGCATTAGGACCAAGTTGTTGCAATGCAATGTTTGCTGCAGAGCCTTGTCTTGCCATTCGTTCTAATCTATCGCCAACTTGAAGAAAAGCTCTGTCAATACGTTGTATCCGACTAGTATCACCTAAGGCATCCATCATTTTTTGAGATTGTGTTTTCATAGCGTTCATATGATCTATAGATCGCATGAAGCTAGGGCGCATTCTCTCCATTGCTATAGCTGCTGTATTAGCTGCATTTGCAGTATGGATACCCAATTGGTCTAACATACTTGTATAAGCTCTTCCACCTTGAGCAGCTGCACGCATAGCTCTATCTACTTGCTGCATTTGTCGCTCAAGTTGTCGCATACCTTCATTGTATGAAGCCATATCTCCTGCATCTCGTAATTGCTCTAGACGCTGTCTCGTCTGCACTACATGTTCGTTAAAATGACGCATTTGTTGTTGTGCATCTTCTGTTGAGACTCGCACTCTTCCGTCACGTGAAAGGCCCATAATGGCTAATTGAGTTGTTCTAGTTGTATCTCCAAGTTCTTGAATTGCTCTTGCAGCAGCTTTACCACTGCTTGTAGCACTCATCATCCGGTTTAATGGAACTTGCGACCTTATAGCAGCATCAGCTAGTTGATCCAGGGACTCTGTTCCAACCATACCCATACGTTGTATTTCGAAACGTGTACGAATTAAGTCATCGCGGAAAGGTCTAAGGTGTTCTGGTAAGTTTTGAATCGGACGCGCTACACTTCGTGCCATACGTCTCATTTGGTATTCTAATTGTCGCTCAGGACTAAACCGACTTAATCGGTTCTCCATGCGGTTCATTTCTTGATCTAAAATTTCAGAGGGACTAAAAGAGCGCATTCCGCGTTCAATCCCCTCCATAGGGTTAAAATCACGCATTCTTCGCTGTGCTCTTCTCCCAGAACCTTCTACAAAATCAAAAAATCTCTCGTACGTCCTTCTGGCTTGTCTATCATCTGCAGTAATGTCTATTGTAGAACGTCCTGCATTTCCCATGTATTTTCCTCCTTTCCTCAAAAATAAAGAAGCCTAAGCGTTTTGCTCAGGCTTCCACCATGTTCCTTGTTTGAACTGGCTATTTTGTTTTTCTTTTGGTGACTCTACATTTGCAGCAACAGCATCTTCATAAGTAGGAGGAAGAATACTTTCGAAATTTTTCCCTTGATTGAGTAATTGGTCCATAAATAACAACAAGCTTTGGAATTGACCGTATACATTTTCTTTATAATCGGCATACTGTTGTTTTAACGCATCATCGAATTTTCGTTTTGACCATTCGGGAGTATGTTCCAGTACATATTCCTCAGTATAAGAATAGTGTCGTGCAACAAAACTTATAGAGTCGATGAATTGTTTACTAAAGGTGTTGATGATTTTTCTAAATTTGTCAGCATCGTTTGCTCTGAAAAATTCTCTCCAGCTTGGATATCTTCCATTTCCACTTTCGGGAACCATTGATCCAGAAGTGTTTTGAAGTCCGGCAGCTCTTTCTTGAACATTTTCTGTACTAGCTGACGGACTTGAGTAAAAGTTTTACCAAGATTGGTTTTATCTGCATATTCAATTAAGATTTCTAATGTATCATTTGGATCTAGATTCAAAGCTTCTTTATCAGTCATTTCAAGTAAAATTGATAAAATCCGAATTAATTGTTCTTCTTTTAGGGATTCCAAAATAAGAGCAAAACGTTCGAAACCTCCTAAAGTATCATCTAGTAAAATTTCACGTGCTTGGTCATACATACGAATACCATCTATCCCGATAAATTTCACAATACGAATAATTTTAAAATTCGAAAGTTTAGGAAGCTGCAGTTCCTTTCCGTTTGTCAATGTTACTACTCCAATATGTTTATCAGTGTCAATAGAATTTAAAATGTGTTCCATAGTATTATTCCTCCTTAGATATCGCTAATTAGCGTACTTCTTCAATTTCGTAATAAACGTTTTCGTTATCTGCAATACCTTCTACAGCAAACGCCTGTAAACCGAGTGGTAAAACACGCTTCGCTTTACTGAAAGTTTGTGTCTTTTCATCACCACTTACCTTGCATTTACGGAATACGGCCATATATAAACTGCCATCTTTCTTTTGGCTAATATTAGCTAACATGATTTCTGGGACGTTACCTACTGCACCATAACCAATACGTTTACTTCCCAAAGATTTTACAGGGTATACTTTTGTTCCTGTCGGTTGCGCTTTTTTTACTGGTTCTGCTAGGTAGATAGAGTTTCCAGAAATTTTATTGATTTTTATTACTTCAGTACCGATTTTTAAATATCCACCTTCTTTAAAGTCAGCACCAGGGGCAGCTGCAAATGTCACGATAGTACCATTTACTCCAACTTCTCCACTTGAATCCACACTCGTTCCTAATTCTGGTGGCGTTTCAATAATCGGGCTACCGATCAAGGCAAGTTGTCGATTTTCTACGGTATTTTCAGCTAATTGAGTGTTAATATTGTGAGTCCAGTTTGTAATTTCTGTATCAATTGCACCTTTTACTTGGTCAACTTCGAATTCTTCTGTTTCAAATCCGCGTGTAACTTCAATTCCTTCTGTTGTTGCTCCTACGTCTTTCCAAGAAGCTTTTAATTCGAATGTAGATGTATCCATTACATCTGCAATCTTTGTTGGTGCAGGAGTACCATAAGGCACCCACACTAAACGACCTGCTCCACCGATGATATTACTTGCATTTACTTTATATAAGTTACTCATTATTTAGCCACCTCTCTGAAATTCCAAGAAGGAGCAGCAAGTAATAATTCTGCTTCTTCTTTTGTAATTGTTTGATTCTTACCATTACCGATTTCTAATAGTTGTCCTGGCATGATATCTAAATCATCACGCAATCTATAAAATAAAGCCCCGTTACCTTCAACGGGACCTTCACATAAAATCTGTTTTGTTGTCTTTTTTTCGGTCAATTCATTCACCCCTATGCTTCCAAGTGCTCTAAGCGCATGTAGCACCAACCTTGGAATTTATTTGTTTCTGCATCGTATGCAGGTGTAGGATTACCCTCTTTTTCACACCATTCAACCTGCAGCCCTGTAATGGACGAAGTGTGACGTTCTAATATATTTGTAGCATTTATTAATACATTCATAGCTTCGATATCATCTTTTTCAGAGCGTGAGGTTACTTGTAATCTTGTAAAACCTCTACCTCCTGCTACCTTCACGCAAATCGACGGATATTCTGCCTTTAAAGGGAATGTATTACCATAACATTTAACGTCAAATATTTTAAAGAAACGCACAATATGAGGGATTGGATCAACGTAATCAGTCAAATATATCCCTCCTATTCTAAAATTAATCGAACTTGTGTTTTAGCTACCTGCTGCATACGTGGTTCTGCTCTATCTAATGCTCTGGCCATAATGTTATATCTGTTTTCTAAATGAGAAGCGTAAGAAACGTCTGAACCGATTTCTAGGTTTGTTTTAGTTTCACTTTCTGTCAACTCATGAACAACATCTGCCTCAGTAGCATCACGCTCACCCTTACCGCTCTTATTGGTGTAAGGAATGTTGGTTAAATAACCGATAGAGTTGATGTAAAGAGACGTATCGATATGATTGTCCTCTTGTGTTACTTCTTTAGCTTCATCGGCCCATACCATCCCAGCTGCTTCAACCGCCTTTTGACGGGCTTCTTGTAGCTTCCCTGGTATTTGTCTAGCGAATTGGCGCGCTTGTGGATCTAACCTTACATTGATGTTAATCCCCATTTAATCACGCTCCTTTTTTAACTCCACTTCATAATGATGGAGTCTAATCTTGCTATATTCACGAGATAATTTCTTAACTCCATATACACCAGGTAGTAGAATGTTATCTTGTTTATCTCGTATATCCTTTATCTGCATGGTTTCTTCGATTTCTTGAGAAGCAGCCAAATAAAGAATTGGCTGGATGATAATATCAACACTGTTATCATTTTTTGTCACTCGTTTTTCTATTTGATCAAAGCGACAATGAACATCTGGTATATCCTCCTGCCCATATATATCTCGGCCATAATCATCTTGGCCAATAATAACGTTCTGTTTTATCAAAGTGCAGCGATGGACTAGCAAGCTTTCAAATCTCATCGTTTCACCCTCGATGGTCCAGATACACCAAAAAAATTGAAGCCAGTAATAGTATTATTTGCCCGTAACGAGTCGAGAATTAAATCTAATTCTTTAATTCCTGTTCTATTTGCTCCGAATTTCATTTCATCTGCAGTATTCCCACCTAATGCATCGCGAAGTGTATAAGAGTAGTTACCTATTTTCTCGCTAGATGCTGTGCTCAACTGCGCCTCTTTCATTTCCGGATGGTCTTGGTACCAAAGATACTCAACGAGCAATACGGTAGCAGTAAGGAGGTCTGAGAGTGTCTGTTTATTCGTCTCATTTTCGAATGTACGTTTCACTTCTCTATGAATCCATGAAGCAGCACGGTCTATATATAACTGTATTTTTTCATCAGGAAGAGAAGAAACCTCTATAAAAGAGGTCCTTTCTTTTACATCTGCAGGAGAAGCATACATATTACTTCACCTCAACGATAAAACCATATTCAATTCTATCTAATAACGTTTTTGATGGTGCTGCAGGTAGTTCTTTTTCTTGATTTCCAGCCAAAGTAAAAGACCCTTCCGCATAGCATTCTGCATACTGTGTGTTAGGGTCCTTCAATTTGTATTTGGCTGTCTCTGGAAAAACTTTTTCCTCTCGCAATTGCTTCTGTAAATCTTCTAATTGAGGAACTGTATAGTTATCATCTAACTGTTTTGGATCCAAAGAAGGATTTTCTTTAACAATATCTGCGATTAAATCTTTTTTGGCCATATCTTAGCCCTCCTTATTAGCGAGCTTGGTCAAGCGTTAGAATCATACGTGCATTTGGATCATATGGTACGAAATCAGAAGTAACCGTTCCATACGAACCATCTACCTGCGTTTTAACGCTGCGTTCACTTTCAACAGAGAATGGTTTGTATTGATATTCAGCTAACGCGAATTTAGTATCCACTAACATAATACGACCATCTGGAACATCTTCTGAAATAAATGGCGTAGTTTTTAGAACGCCAGGCATATCCCCGTTCTTTAATTCATTTAAGAATATCAAATTACCGTTTGCCTCTTTTTGCGTTGCCCACTGTTCCGCAGTTTTTAAATTCATAACACTACGATTATAAGTAAATCCATACTTTTGATAAGCGTGTTGCGTTGCATACCAAATATCAGAAATCTTCCAATCATTCGCAGTTTTAACACCTATTGTAGGTGCTACATCAGTACCATCTTTGAAATAACCATTGAATAAGCGATGGATCGCAAGCTTTTCATCCGTACGAGCAATTTGCATACCACGTTTACGTAAATGTAAAGCGAGCATATCAAATTTCATTGATTTCGCCTCGTCAGTAATCTCAATTCCGTTACCACGTTTATACACATAGATTGTGTGGTCTGTATCTAGCTTAATTGTTACAACTGGAATTGGAGCACCTTGTCCAACGAAGCTTAAATCTAAATCATCGTTATCTTTATTTTCAAGTGTGTAGTATTGATAAGCCATTTGATCCATAGGAATTACTTGGCCAACTAATTCAGAAGCACGACCAGCTGCAAGATATCCTTCACGGAAACCATCTTCTAATACTGCATTAAATAGTGGTTTTGTATTGTCATTTTGATACAAAGCACGTACTTCTTGAGAGCCTATATCGTTAATTCCTAAGGCACGAATAGCATCTTTTAACGTAACACCTTGTTCATCAAGATAAGAGCGGAAAGTAGCAGAACTATTTTTGCTAATTAAATCTCCTGCTTGTCCTGCAATACGTCCGTTTTTAGCAGATGCTTCTCTAATTGCAGTTGTTAAATCAGAGCCGTTTGCTAGTTCAATTACTTCACCACGGCTATTTTTAATTTTGTGTTTAAAGTTCATGTGAAATCCTCCTTTAAGGTAGTAAAACTTCTACTGTTTTTTTCGTGCTGTTAACTAAATAAACATATGATCCATTTGCTGCAGCTGCCTTTTTAACTCCACCATTACCATCAGCAGCGACTGGATCACCAATAGCAATTGAGCCACTGTAAGGGAATTCTGCATTGCGTGAATAACCATATACATGTACCCCTAAAGGAGCATCTTTAGATGTAACTGTATGCTTTGCAGTCATGACAATTGCATCATCAGCAGCTGCTTTCTTGGCATGATACGCTCCTGTAGTAGCAAACTTTAAAGGTGTACCTGCTTTAACAGGATTTTCTGAAGTTGCATCTTGTGCGAATACAGTGAGTGATAAACCATAACTATCTGGTACAATACCGCCTACTTTGTTAAACATTACTTATTACCTCCTTCATATCGTTCTGAAACAATTACATCGTCTTCTGGATCTGCTCCACCAGGTCCAGGTAGTGGATCTCCATTTGTTTGACGACCACCATTGAAGCGCTCTTTGGCCATTGCTTCATAAGTATCAATTTCTTCTTTAACAAAATCTAAGTCAGCAGCACGAACTAACATTTGACGATATTTTTCAGCATCAAATTTGTCACCTTGTGCTCTTGTACGTGACTCAACAGCTTTATTTACCATATCAGCAGCATAAGTACG
>NZ_JXIS01000077.1:0-58351 GCF_000836715.1 Bacillus sp. L_1B0_5
GAGTAGGACGTCGCCAAGCAACTAAAACACGAGTCAAATGACTCGTGTTTTTTCGTGTTTTATTTTATAATCCATAGTAATAAAAAATGTGTTTAAAGTATTTATATTTTGATTAAATACAGGGGAATGTGGCTAGGATAGTGAATAAGCAAAAGAGTTGCAAATTTTATTAATACGTATATAATTAAAGTCAAAGATAGTCAAAGTCAATAAAGGTGGCGGATAAATGAGAAATATATCTGATATCATTGAGCAATATCTAAAGCAAGTTATTGACTTAAGTAATAATAATGTGATTGAAATCAAGAGAAATGAGATTGCGGATCGATTCGAGTGCGTACCATCTCAAATCAATTATGTAATCAATACCCGTTTTACGTTAGAAAGAGGATTTGTAGTAGAAAGTAAACGTGGTGGAGGAGGTTACATTCGCATTATAAAAGTCAAGCTGCATGATGATATAGACATTATTGATCAAATGCTTCATATGATTGATCATAGCGTTGCGCAAGGGAATGCAGAAAGTATGATTATACGTTTAATAGAAGAGGGAATCATAACAAATCGTGAAGCGAAACTGATGTTAAGTGTAATAGACCGTTCTGTATTATCAATGGATGTTCCTTCTCGAGATGAACTTAGGGCTCGAATATTATGCGCAATGTTAAGAACACTGAAATATAAATAAATATAACTTTTGTAAAAGATTGATAACTAAGATAAAGCAGTTAAATATTGTAGAAGTTTTGAAAAAGAACATGCACTTTTATTTAAACGGATTCAGGAAAGCGAACAATCTAGTAATGTATGAAAAGTACCATGAGATAGAGCGTTTCTGTTGTAAAGGTGGGGATAGTGATGACTTGTCAAAACTGTAACATAAGACCAGCAACTTTACATTATACAAAAGTAATTAACGAGAAGAAGGCGGAAGTTCATCTTTGTGAGCAATGTGCAGAGCAAAGTGGCTATACGTCTTTCTTTCAATCATCGCAGTCTAACTTTTCATTTCATGATTTATTTGCTGGTTTATTACACGGTGAATCAACAATGTTTGAAGAAGGAAAAAATGGATTTTCAAATGCAGATATAGTAAGGTGTCCAGATTGTAAGATGACATATGAACAATTTACAAAAGTTGGACGTTTTGGCTGTTCTTCTTGTTACGATACATTTAAGGAGCATTTAAAGCCATTATTAAAACGCCTTCACGGTGGGCATACAGATCATTGTGGAAAAATTCCGGAGCGTATAGAAGGAAATATCCACTTAAAGAAAGAATTAGATGAACTAAAACTCATTCTGAAACAATACGTACAGAAAGAGGAATTTGAGAAAGCTGCAGAGGTAAGAGATAAGATTCGAGGTCTTGAAATACAGCTTAGTGAGCATAGAGAGGGGGAATAGTTCTATGTCACTGGACAAAATTATGAACGAAGCAATTAGTCCATGGATGAAGGGGGATGGCCCTGATTCTGATATTGTTTTAAGTAGTCGAATTCGTTTGGCTCGTAATTTTAAACAATATCAATTTTCCACTATGCAAAACGAAGAAGAAGCTAAACAGATTCATGAATTATTTAAAAAGAAATTTATAAATAAAGCGGTAGGATCCTTTGGGGAGTTTGGACTATTAAAGATGAATGAATTAACCCCTCTTCAAAGGAGAGTTTTAGTCGAAAAGCATTTAATTAGTCCAAATCTTGCAGGGACAGAATATGGAGCATGTCTACTATCAGAAAGTGAGCATATTAGTGTTATGCTTAATGAAGAAGACCATATTCGGATTCAGTGCCTATTTTCAGGATTACAGTTATCGGAGGCGCTTCAAAGTGCCAATCAAATAGATAATTGGATTGAGAAAGAAGTTGAATACGCTTTTGATGAATCACTTGGATATATTACGAGTTGTCCTACTAATGTTGGCACAGGGTTGAGAGCTTCTGTGATGATTCATTTACCGGGACTGGTTTTAACAAAAAGAATTAGCCGTATTATACAAGTAATTCAAAAATTAGGGTTAGTAGTAAGAGGAATATACGGTGAAGGTAGCGAAGCGTTAGGTAATATATTTCAAGTTTCAAATCAAATGACGCTAGGAAAGTCTGAAGAAGATATTATTGCAGATTTAAAGAGTGTCATTCAACAGATTATACAGCAAGAAAAAATGGCTAGAGAATTAATTGTACAAAATTCAAGTATTGAACTTGAAGATAAGGTTTATCGTTCTTACGGCATACTAGCAAACAGTCGTTTAATTCAATCTGCAGAAGCAGCTAATTGCTTATCGGATGTACGACTTGGTATTGATCTAGGATATATAAAAGGTATATCGAGAAATATTTTGACGGAGCTAATGGTTCTTACGCAACCAGGTATTTTACAACAATACGCAGGTGGACCTTTAGGGCCAGAAGAAAGAGATTATCGAAGAGCAACCTTAATCCGTGAGCGATTACGTATTGAAAAAAACTAAGCGCAAGTAGGAGGCGATTTCTATGATGTTTGGAAGATTTACAGAAAGAGCACAGAAAGTATTAGCTTTATCTCAAGAGGAAGCAATTCGTATTGGGCATAATAATATTGGAACAGAACATATTTTACTTGGGCTTGTACGCGAAGGTGAAGGAATTGCAGCAAAAGCATTAATTGCTCTTGGATTAAGTCCAGAGAAAGTTCAAAAAGAAGTAGAAGCGTTAATTGGGCGTGGAACAGAAGCTTCTCAAACTGTACATTATACACCTCGTGCTAAAAAGGTTATTGAATTATCTATGGATGAAGCGCGTAAGCTAGGCCATTCTTACGTTGGAACAGAACACATTTTACTCGGTTTAATCCGTGAAGGTGAAGGTGTAGCCGCACGTGTTTTAAATAATTTAGGTGTAAGTCTAAATAAAGCAAGACAGCAAGTTTTACAACTTCTTGGAAGTAATGAAGCTAGTTCAGGTCATCAAGGTGGTTCAGCAGCAAATGCAAATACACCGACACTTGACAGTTTAGCAAGGGACTTAACAGTTGTTGCGCGTGAAAATCGCTTAGACCCTGTTATTGGACGTGGTAAAGAAATTCAACGTGTAATTGAGGTATTAAGCCGTAGAACGAAAAACAACCCAGTATTAATTGGTGAGCCTGGTGTAGGTAAAACGGCAATTGCAGAAGGATTAGCACAGCAAATTGTAAATAATGAAGTTCCTGAAACTTTAAGAGATAAGCGTGTTATGACACTAGATATGGGTACAGTGGTAGCTGGAACGAAATATCGCGGTGAATTTGAAGATCGTTTAAAGAAAGTGATGGATGAAATTCGCCAAGCAGGTAATATTATTCTATTTATTGATGAGCTTCATACATTAATTGGTGCAGGTGGAGCAGAAGGTGCAATCGATGCATCGAATATTTTGAAACCATCTTTAGCACGAGGAGAGTTACAATGTATTGGGGCAACAACTTTAGATGAGTATCGTAAATATATTGAAAAAGACGCGGCTTTAGAAAGACGTTTTCAACCAATTCATGTTGATGAGCCAAGTTTAGAAGAATCGATTCAAATCTTGAAAGGTTTACGTGATCGTTATGAGGCGCATCACCGTGTATCTATTACAGATGACGCTATTGATGCAGCTGTAAAACTTTCAGATCGTTATATTACAGATCGCTTTTTACCGGATAAAGCAATTGATTTAATTGATGAAGCTGCTTCAAAAGTTCGCTTACGTTCTTATACAACACCACCAAACTTAAAAGAGCTTGAAGTGAAGCTTGAGGAGATTCGAAAAGAAAAAGATGCAGCTGTACAAAGTCAAGAATTTGAAAAGGCTGCATCCTTACGTGATATGGAGCAACGCTTACGTGAGAAGTTAGAAGATACAAAACGTCAATGGAAAGAGCAACAAGGAAAAGAAAATTCAGAGGTTACGGTAGAAGATATTGCAAATGTCGTTTCTACATGGACGCGTATCCCAGTTTCTAAACTTGCACAAACAGAGACTGATAAATTATTAAATTTAGAATCCATTCTTCATGATCGTTTGATTGGTCAAGATGAAGCAGTAGTAGCTGTAGCAAAAGCTGTTCGTCGTGCAAGAGCAGGATTAAAAGATCCGAAGCGCCCAATTGGTTCATTTATTTTCTTAGGGCCAACAGGAGTAGGTAAAACAGAACTTGCAAGAGCACTAGCAGAATCTATGTTCGGTGATGAGGATGCAATGATTCGCATCGATATGTCAGAGTACATGGAGAAGCATTCTACTTCCCGTTTAGTTGGTTCTCCTCCAGGATACGTTGGATATGAAGAAGGTGGACAATTAACAGAGAAAGTTCGTCGCAAGCCATATTCAGTTGTCTTATTAGATGAGGTAGAGAAAGCTCATCCGGATGTGTTTAATATTTTACTACAAGTATTAGAAGATGGTCGTTTAACAGATTCTAAAGGACGTACAGTTGATTTCCGTAATACGATTGTTATTATGACGTCTAACGTTGGTGCCGAGGCGTTAAAACGTAACAAACATCTTGGATTTAATGTACAAGATGAAAGCCGTGATTATTCGGATATGAAAGGTAAAGTAATGGATGAGCTGAAAAAGGCATTTCGTCCAGAATTCTTAAACCGTATTGATGAAATTATCGTATTCCATATGCTTGAGAAAAAACATATTCAAGAGATTGTAACTCTTATGGTAAATCAGTTAGTGAATCGCTTAAAAGAACAAGAAATCGAGTTGCACTTAACAGAAGGGGCAATTTCAGCTATTGCTGATAAAGGATTTGATCGTGAGTACGGTGCTCGTCCGCTTCGTAGAGCAATTCAGAAACATGTAGAAGATAGGCTATCAGAAGAACTTTTAAAAGGTGCTATTGAGAAAGGACAAAAAGTTATCTTTGATGTAGAAGGAGAATCATTTGTCATTCATAGTGCAGAAAAGGTAAAATAAGTATAGACAAACAAAGAGGGCTACGCGATAGCCCTCTTTCTTGTACGAGAAGGATAAACGTTTATAGACGAAAGTGAAGTGAACTATAAAAAGGTATGGCTAAAAAGAAAACGAAATTTATATGTCAAGAATGTGGTTATCAGTCACCAAAATATATGGGTAAATGTCCTGGATGTGGTCAATGGAATACACTTGTTGAAGAAATGGAGCCAGTTGTATCATCCAGGCGCCTTAATTACGCGAATGCAATTCAAACGGAAGTAACAAAACCAAGACGTCTTACCGAAGTAGAAACAAAGTCTGAGGCACGTATTGAAACGGAATTTCAAGAGTTTAACCGTGTGCTTGGTGGCGGAATTGTAGATGGGTCCTTAGTACTTATTGGTGGAGACCCTGGGATTGGAAAATCAACATTACTATTACAGATTTCATCGCAATTAGCAGATTCTTCATATGATGTATTATACATATCGGGTGAGGAGTCGGCAAAGCAGATTAAACTTCGTGCAGATCGTTTGCATGTAAAGGGTAGCAATCTATTTGTTGTAGCAGAGACAGACCTGCAGCGTATTGCAGCACATATTGAAGAGATGAATCCAGCTTTTGTTGTTATTGATTCTATTCAAACGATACATTTACCTGAAGTGACGTCGGCCCCAGGAAGTGTGGCACAAGTACGTGAATGCACAGCAGAATTAATGAAACTTGCAAAAACAAAAGGAATCCCTATTTTCATTGTTGGGCATGTGACAAAAGAAGGAGCAATTGCAGGACCTCGTATGTTAGAACATATGGTCGATGCAGTTCTTTATTTTGAAGGAGACCGACACCATACGTATCGTATTTTACGAGCTGTGAAGAACCGTTTTGGTTCCACGAATGAAATGGGTATCTTTGAAATGAAAGAGCTTGGTCTTGCGGAAGTTTTAAATCCTTCTGAAATCTTCCTTGAGGAAAGGCCGGTTGGTGTTGCAGGATCAACAGTAGTTGCTTCAATGGAAGGAACAAGACCGGTTTTAGTAGAAATACAAGCATTAATCTCCCCTACTAGTTTTGGAAATCCTCGAAGAATGGCGACAGGAATTGATCATAACCGTGTTTCACTTATTATGGCAGTATTAGAAAAAAGAACAGGTTTACTATTGCAAAATCAAGATGCATATTTAAAAGTAGCTGGTGGTTTGAAATTAGACGAACCGGCAATTGATTTAGCGGTGGCTTTAAGTATAGCCTCAAGTTTTAGGGATAAATCTACGGCACCAGCTGATGCAGTAATAGGAGAAGTAGGATTAACTGGAGAAATAAGAAGAGTATCAAGAATTGAACAACGTGTACAAGAAGCAGCTAAATTAGGATTTCAACGTGTAATTATTCCTAGAAAAAACTTAGGAGGATGGACAATTCCGGATGGGATTGAGGTTGTAGGTGTTTCTAATTTAGGGGAAGCGCTTCGTTTGACATTAGGAGGCTAGGCTATGGAAGAAAATAAGCAACGTGTCAAAAGTATGATTAATATTTTACAGCTCGTGGCCCCAGGAACACCATTGCGCGAAGGGATAGATAATGTACTTCGCGCGCAAACAGGGGGACTAATTGTTCTTGGATATAATGAGCAGATTAAAAGTATTGTTGATGGTGGTTTTCACATTAATTGTGCATTCTCTCCTGCTAGTTTATATGAATTAGCAAAAATGGACGGGGCACTTATTTTAAATGAAACGGGAAGTAAAATTTTAATAGCGAATGCACAGTTAGTTCCAGAGGCATCTATTGATTCTATTGAAACAGGTATGCGTCACCGAACAGCAGAACGTGTAGCGAAGCAGACTGGAAGCCTTGTTGTGGCCATTTCACAAAGACGTAACGTAATTACGCTATATCAAGGGAACTTACGTTATACACTAAAAGATATAGGTGTTATTTTAACAAAGGCAAATCAAGCTATTCAAACGTTAGAAAAATATAAGGCTGTATGGAATGATGGTATTACGAATTTGGGCATTCTAGAATTTGAAGAGGTCGTTACAATGTCCGAGGTAGTTCACGTTTTACATAGTGTTGAAATGGTACTGCGTATTAAAAATGAAATATTGAGCTATATTCATGAGCTAGGAACAGAAGGTAGGTTAATCCGTTTACAACTTACAGAATTACTAGCTGATTTAGAGGCAGAGGCAGCATTGTTAATTAAAGATTACCATCAGGAGAAAACACAAGACCATCATCAAATTTTGAAAAGGTTACAGGACCTTGCAAATACACAACTTTTAGAGGATAGTGATTTAGTTAAATTACTTGGCTACCCAGGGCAAACCAGTTTAGAAGAAAGTGTGACGCCAAGGGGATATCGAATTACAAGCAAAATCTCTCGTGTTCCGCCACTTATCATTGAAAATTTAATTAATCGATTCAAAACGTTGCAAGGAGTTTGTCGTGCGACTATTCATGAATTGGATGATGTGGAAGGAATTGGAGAAGTAAGGGCGAAGAAAATACGAGAAGGCCTAAAAAGAATTCAAGAGCATCTCTATATGAGTAGACACAATTAAGAATATTACATTGATTCTATAATATAACGACACTAGAACATTTTTGGTATATGATATGATATATTGGTAAATAAAACTATTTATAAAAAAACACGTCCGCTTTTGCATTCGGCGTTTTGATTAGCGAAACAATGGTTAATAATGAGTAGGAGGTGGTTGGATGTTAAAACGGATCGTACAGCTCTTCTTTCTAGTAATCGGGGGAGCGTTAGGGATTTACTTAATCCCAAAAGTTATTAATGTATTAGACATCGGTGCGGTTCCTTTATTGGAAGGATCGTATGTTCGTGCAATTATTGGTGCAATTATTTTATTTTTAACAACATTTTGGCTTGTAGATTATATTGTTCAACTTATTAAGCATATTGAAGAGGCTCTTGTAAAGGCGCCTGTAGCAGATGTTTTATTTGGTACATTAGGGTTGATCTCTGGTCTTATTGTTGCATATTTAATTTTAATACCAATTCGTGAATTTACAATTCCAGTTATTAGCACGGTGTTGCAAGTGTTCTTTACTCTTTTACTTGGATATTTAGGATTCCAAGTAGGATTTAAAAAGAGGAATGAATTGCTAGGATTATTTACATTACCCCAACGTGGAGGTAAGAAGAAAAACAATAGTGAGAACGAAGAGATAGAGGTAGAAAAATCTACGGCTCATTGGAAAATTCTCGATACGAGTGTAATTATTGATGGACGTATTGCTGATATTTGCCAAACGAAGTTTTTAGAAGGAACAATTGTGATTCCACAATTCGTATTAGAAGAGCTTCAGCATATTGCCGATTCTTCCGATGCTTTAAAGCGTAATCGTGGTCGCAGAGGGCTAGATATTTTAAATCGTATTCAAAAAGAGATGCCGATTCCGGTAGAAATTTATGAAGGCGATTTCGAGGATATCCAAGAGGTGGATAGCAAACTTGTAAAGTTAGCAAAAATCACCGGTGGAACTGTAGTAACGAATGATTTCAACTTAAATAAAGTTTCTGAATTACAAGGAGTAACGGTGTTAAACATTAATGATTTAGCTAATGCAATTAAACCAGTTGTACTCCCTGGCGAAGAATTAAATGTTTATGTTGTGAAAGATGGTAAAGAGCAAAACCAAGGTGTTGCGTACTTAGATGATGGTACGATGATTGTAGTAGAAGATGGTAGAGAGTATGTAGGTTCGCAACTTAATGTGCTGGTTACTAGCGTATTACAAACATCGGCTGGTCGTATGATTTTCGCGAAACGTAAATTATTAGAAAAAGCATTATAGGTAGAGGATTATTAATATGTATACATTAATTATTCCGGCAGCCGGCCAAGGAAAGCGGATGGGTGCTGGCAAAAATAAGTTGTTCTTACTTATAAATGAAGTACCGATTATCGTGCATACATTACGTGCTTTTGAAGGAGATAAAGCGTGCAAAAGTATTGTTATGGCAATTAACGAAGAGGAACGCCCGTATTTTGAAGAATTAATGCAGAAGTATCCAATTGAAAAACAGGTACAATTTATTCAGGGTGGAGCCGAAAGACAAGATAGTGTATATAATGCGATTCAGCATGCGAGTGATGTTGAATATGTTCTTGTGCATGACGGAGCGCGCCCATTCGTAACGGATAAAGTGATTCAAAATGTATTAACAGCAGCAGAAAAATATGGAGCTTCCATTTGTGCAGTGCCAGTAAAGGATACAGTTAAGAAAGTAGAGCAAGGTGTTGTTGTCGAAACGGTAGAACGATCTCAGCTTAAGGCTGTACAAACACCGCAAGGGTTCTCTGTTTCTCTTTTGTTAGAAGCTCATAGAAGTGCAAAACAGAGCTGTTTTCTTGGTACAGATGATGCAAGTCTCGTGGAACGCATTGGTAAGCAAGTAGGTGTGGTAGAGGGGAGTTACTATAATATTAAAGTGACGACTCCAGAGGATTTACTAATTGCTGAAAGTTTCCTTCATGTTCAGAAAAAATAGCCGTGATGGTGTATAACAAAGGAAAGCTCGGCAATGGCCGGGCTTTTCTTTGTAAGGATATCAATATAATATAGAGTCATAAAGCTCAGTGGTTTAGCTCAAGGAGGATGTAAAGAATGTTTCGAATTGGACAAGGTTTTGATGTGCATGAATTTGCGGAAGGTAGACCGTTAATTATTGGCGGAATTACAATTCCACACGAGAAAGGATTAATCGGTCATTCAGATGCAGATGTATTGTTACATACGATTGCTGATGCATGTTTAGGTGCTATTGCAGCAGGAGATATCGGAAAGCATTTTCCAGATACAGACCCAGCTTTTAAAGATGCAGATTCAGCTGTATTGTTACAAAAAGTTTGGGCATTTGTGCGTGAACAAGGTTACGAGTTAGGGAATTTAGATTGTACAATTATTGCTCAAAAGCCGAAAATGGCACCGCATATTGAAAGTATGCGTAAACGTATTAGTGAACTGTTAGAAACGTCTATAGATAACATTAATGTAAAGGCAACAACAACAGAAAAATTAGGATTTACAGGTAGGGAAGAAGGAATTGCTTCTCAAGCAGTGGTATTATTACAGAAAAAATAATGGTTTTTAATTCGTAAGATGGATAATCACATTTTTTTGTTGTACAATTATAGAATGTGTAGACATTAAGAATGGAAGGTGTACCAATTATGGAAAAGCAAGTGAGAGTGCGCTATGCGCCAAGTCCAACAGGACACTTACATATCGGAAATGCGCGTACGGCATTATTTAATTATTTATTTGCTCGTCATTTAGATGGCAAGTTTATTATTCGTATTGAAGATACTGATGTGAAACGTAACGTGGCTGGTGGAGAAGAAAGCCAATTAAAATACTTAAAATGGCTCGGTATGGACTGGGATGAAGGTGTTGATGTTGGTGGTGAATTTGGACCATATCGTCAAACAGAGCGTTTAGATATTTATAAAAAATTATATCTAGATTTATTAGAGCGTGGTTTAGCTTACAAATGTTATATGACAGAAGAAGAGCTAGAAGCAGAGCGTGAAGGTCAAATTTCGCGTGGTGAAACACCTCGTTATGCAGGTAACCACCGTGATTTAACTGAAGAACAAATGAAAGAATTTGAAGCTGAGGGACGTATTCCGAGTATTCGTTTCCGTGTACCAGCTGATCGTGATTACACATTCAAAGACATCGTAAAAGACGAAGTTGCATTCCATTCAAATGATTTTGGTGATTTTGTTATCGTGAAAAAAGATGGAATCCCAACTTATAACTTTGCGGTAGCAGTAGATGATCACTTAATGGAGATTACACATGTACTTCGTGGTGATGATCATATTTCAAACACGCCAAAACAAATGATGATTTATGAAGCTTTCGGTTGGGATATCCCACAATTCGGTCATATGACTTTAATTGTAAATGAAAGTCGCAAAAAATTAAGCAAGCGTGATGAATCTATTATTCAATTTATTGAGCAATATAAAGAGCTTGGATATCTTCCAGAAGCAATCTTTAACTTTATTGCGCTATTAGGTTGGTCACCAGTAGGTGAAGAAGAAATCTTCTCTCAAGATGAGTTTATCAAAATGTTTGATGCAGCTCGTTTATCAAAATCACCTGCATTATTTGATTCCCAAAAACTAAAATGGATGAACAACCAGTATATGAAAAAGCAAGATTTAGATACGGTTGTAGAGTTAAGTTTACCGCATTTAGTGAAAGCTGGACGTGTGGGAGAAACTTTAAGTGAACAAGACCAAGCTTGGATCCGTGGTGTGATTGCTTTATACCATGAACAAATGAGTTTTGGGGCTGAAATTGTAGAGCTTTCTGAAATGTTCTTTAAAGATCATGTTGATTATGAAGAAGAAGGACAAGAAGTATTAAATGGTGAACAAGTACCTGAAGTACTTCGTGCATTTGCTGGTCAAATAGAAGCTTTAGAAGAAATGGAGCCAGCGGCAATTAAGGCGGCAATTAAAGCAGTTCAAAAGGAAACAGGACATAAAGGTAAAAATTTATTTATGCCAATCCGTGTTGCAACTACAGGACAAACGCATGGTCCAGAGCTTCCGAATGCTATTGCACTTCTTGGAAAAGAAAAAGTTTTAAATCGTCTTCAAAAAGTAATTGGTTAACATTTTCTAGGTTTAGAAATATAATAAGTATACCTAAAACCTAATAAGGAAAAGCGACGAGAAGGAGAAGTAGAAAATCAGGCTTTTTACAGAGAGAACCACCTTTAGGCTGGGAGTGGTTTATAAGCAGATTTTTGAAATGCCCCTTCGAGTCTTCTGCTGAACAGCGAATTGTTTCGTGGGACGTCTTAGGATGCAAAGTAAGCAGAAGCGGTGTACACCGTTATCATGGATGAGTTTGAGGCTTTTTTAAGCCTAAACAGAGTGGAACCGCGCTTAAAAGGCGTCTCTGTCAATATGACAGAGGCGCCTTTTTTTTATACCGTGTAAATAGGTATGAATATAGAATTTATCTCCCTATATAAGGAATTAGGGGATAAGTGATGAGTTAGGGGAGTTAGTTCGCTCGACAAAAAGCAGCCCATAAAGGGGAGGGAACACCGATGTTTAAGAGGCTTCGGGAAGATATTGAAGTCGTTTTTGAACAGGATCCAGCGGCAAGAGGTTATTTCGAAGTCATTTTAACTTACTCTGGATTACATGCAGTTTGGGCTCATCGAATTGCACATGCTTTTTATAAAAGAGATTTTTTCTTTCTTGCACGTTTTGTTTCACAAGTTAGTCGCTTTTTTACTGGCATTGAGATTCATCCAGGCGCAACTATTGGTCGACGCTTTTTCATAGACCATGGAATGGGAGTTGTAATTGGAGAAACTTGTGAAATTGGTGATAATGTAACAATTTATCAAGGGGTTACATTAGGTGGTACAGGAAAAGAAAAAGGAAAGAGGCATCCGACAATTCAGGATAATGTATTAATTGCGACGGGTGCTAAAGTCCTTGGTTCTATTACTGTGGGAGAGAATTCTAAAATCGGGGCAGGGTCTGTCGTATTAAAAGAAGTTCCTGCACATTCTACAGTTGTAGGTATACCTGGCAGAGTCGTTATTCAAAATGGAGTAAAGATTGGTCAAGAATTAAATCACTCTGACCTTCCGGATCCAATTTTTGATAAATTAAAGGCTATGGAAGTAGAACTTGATAAATTGAAGAAACAACTGGAAGTAAAGGTAGAAAGGAAGGATAAAAATGACTATTCACATTTATAATACGTTAACACGCCAAAAAGAAGAGTTTGTTCCATTAGAAGAAAATAAGGTAAAGATGTATGTATGCGGACCTACAGTTTATAACTACATTCATATTGGGAATGCAAGACCTCCTATGGTATTCGATACAGTACGTCGTTATTTAGAATATAAAGGATACGATGTGCAATACGTATCTAACTTTACGGACGTAGATGATAAATTAATTAAAGCGGCAAATGAATTAGGTGAAGATGTACCGACAATTGCTGATCGTTTTGTTGAAGCGTACTTTGAAGATGTAACAGCGCTAGGTTGCAAACACGCAACAGTTCATCCTCGTGTAACAGAAAATATGGACATCATTATTGAATTTATTCAAGAGCTTGTGAATAAAGGGTATGCATATGAATCAGAGGGTGATGTGTACTTTAAAACGAAGGAATTCGAAGGTTACGGTAAATTATCACATCAACCAATCGCGGATTTACGTCACGGTGCTCGTATTGAGGTAGGAGAAAAGAAACAAGATCCTCTTGATTTTGCTTTATGGAAAGCTGCGAAAGAAGGAGAAATCTTCTGGGAAAGCCCTTGGGGGAAAGGACGTCCAGGGTGGCATATTGAATGCTCAGCTATGGCACGTAAGTACTTAGGGGATACAATCGATATTCATGCTGGTGGTCAAGACTTGGCGTTCCCACATCATGAAAATGAAATTGCGCAGTCGGAGGCATTGACTGGAAAAACGTTTGCACGTTACTGGATGCATAATGGATATATTAATATTAACAATGAGAAGATGTCTAAATCGCTTGGTAACTTTATTTTAGTTCACGATATTATTAAGCAATACGACCCGCAGTTAATTAGATTCTTTATGTTATCAGTACACTATCGTCATCCGATTAACTTTAGTGAAGAGTTATTACAAAGTACGAATAATGGACTGGAAAGAATTAAAACAGCTTATGGAAACTTAAAGCATCGTATGGAAAGCAGTACGGATTTAACAGACCATAATGAGAAATGGTTAGCTGAAATAGAGAAATTCCAGACTGCATTTGAAGAGGCGATGAATGATGACTTTAACACCGCGAATGCAATTACCGAATTATACAATGTAGCCAATCATGCAAATCAATATTTACTTGAAGAGCATACATCTAAAGTTGTGATCGAAGCATACGTAAAACAACTGGAAACGTTATTTGATATTTTAGGATTAGAATTAACACAAGAAGGATTGCTGGATGAAGAAATTGAAGAACTTATCCAAAAGCGCATTGAGGCGCGTAAAAATCGCGATTTCGCATTGTCTGATCAAATTCGCGACGATTTAAAAGAACGTAATATTATTTTAGAAGATACCGCTCAAGGTACAAGATGGAAAAGAGGATAAGAATGATTGATGCAAAGCAATTAAACAGCTTGGCGTTAGCGTATATGGGTGATGCGGTATATGAACAATATATCCGCTATCACCTCCTTCAAAAAGGAAAGGTTCGCCCTAATCAATTACATCGCTTAGGGACGAGCTTTGTTTCAGCAAAAGCACAGGCAAAAGTTGTTTATCATTTATTAGAGACGGCATTTTTGACAGAGGAAGAAGAGGCGGTATTAAGAAGAGGGCGTAATGCAAATTCGGGTACAGTGCCGAAAAATACGGATGTACAAACATATCGACATAGTACAGCCTTTGAAGCGCTAATTGGTTATCATCATTTATTAAATAACCGTGAAAGATTAGACGAAATTGTATATAAGGCAATTGCAGTTTTAGAAGAAAAGGAAGGGGGCACATCATCATGAGCAGTGAATATATTATCGGACGTAACCCTGTAATTGAAGCGTTACGATCAGGGAGAGATATTAATAAAATTTGGATCGCAGAAGGTGCTGCCAAAGGACAGGTACAGATTGTACTAGCGTTAGCGAAAGAAAATAAGGTTATTTTACAACACGCACCAAAGAAAAAGTTAGATCAATTAGTTGAGGGGAATCATCAAGGTGTAATTGCTCAAGTAGCTGCATATCAGTATGCGGAGTTAGAAGATTTATTCAAAGTGGCAGAAAAACGTAATGAAGATCCATTCTTCTTAATTTTAGATGAGATTGAAGATCCGCATAACCTAGGTTCTATTATGCGTACCGCTGATGCGACAGGAGCTCATGGAATTATTATTCCAAAGAGAAGGGCTGTGGGGCTTACAGCGTCAGTTGCGAAAGCATCAACAGGAGCAATTGAATACATTCCTGTTGCGCGCGTAACGAATTTATCCCGTACAATTGATGAATTAAAAGAACGTGGACTTTGGATTGCTGGTACAGATGCCAAAGGGAAAACGGATTACCGTAATTTAGATGGTAAAATGCCAATTGGGTTAGTAATTGGTAGTGAAGGAAAAGGTATGAGTCGTATTATTGGTGAAAAGTGTGATTTCCTAATCACTCTACCGATGGTTGGTAAAGTTACATCCTTAAATGCTTCCGTAGCCGCAAGTTTGTTAATGTATGAGGTATATCGTAAACGTCACGAAATTGGTAAATAAAAGATGAACGATATTTTAATCGTTGACGGTTACAACATTATCGGAGCTTGGGGAGATTTGAAGAAACTGCGGGATGTAGATTTACAATCATCAAGAGATGCGCTTATTGATAAGATGGCGGATTATCAAGGTTATACAGGCACAAAAGTGATGATAGTCTTTGATGCCTATACAGTACATGGTATTGAAAAAAAGATGAAACAATCTCGTGTGGAAGTAATATTCACACGAAAGAATCAAACTGCAGACGAAAAGATAGAGCAACTTGCGATAGAGCTTAGAAATATAAATACACGAATATATGTTGCGACTTCTGATTACACGGAACAATGGGTTATATTTGCGCAAGGTGCCCTTCGGAAATCTGCGCGTGAATTAGAGTTGGAAGTACAGGCAATGGAGCAACAAGTAAGAAGGCGTACAAAAGACACGAAAGAACAGCAACCCGCCATGCGAAAGATATTTAGTAAAGATATTACAGAAAAATTAGAAAAATTAAGAAGAGGAGAGCGTTGAAGCATTGACGCTCTTTGTCTTTTTACTGTATAATATTGCTAAATAAATAGCGGTCGGAGGGATCAAGGTGGAAGCAGGCTTCGTAAGTGTAGGCGACGTTACATTTCGTGATTTAGAAGATGAGGCAATCGTTGAGTTAGTTCGAAAAGGTAATACTGACGCTCTAGAATATTTAATTCACAAATATAAGAACTTTGTTCGCGCGAAATCAAGATCTTACTTTTTAGTGGGTGCCGATCGAGAAGACATTGTTCAAGAAGGTATGATAGGGTTGTTTAAAGCAATTCGTGATTATAAAGAGGACAAGCTGTCTTCATTCAAAGCATTTGCTGAACTGTGTATCACTCGACAAATTATTACCGCTATTAAAACGGCGACAAGACAAAAACATATTCCCTTAAATTCGTATGTGTCTTTAGATAAGCCGATTTACGATGAGGAATCTGATCGAACATTATTGGATGTTATTTCTGAAGCGAAGGTAACTGATCCTGAAGAAATGATTATTAGCCAAGAAGAATATACAGACATAGAATCAAAAATATCTGAATTATTAAGCGATTTAGAAAGAAAAGTACTTTCTTTATATCTAGATGGGCGTTCTTATCAAGAGATTTCAGAACAGTTAAACAGACATGTGAAATCTATTGATAACGCTTTACAGCGGGTGAAGAGGAAATTGGAGCGATATATGGAAATGCGAGAAAGTACAAGTTTAAATTCATAACAAATAACAAGTGCAACAGGTGTAAAATAAATCACCTGTTTTCTTTTGTAGAGAGTACAAAATGCATGTCATTGACATTGTCTTTTATTGTATGATACATTTTTAGGGACATAATGTTACAAGGTTGGTGTAACTAATGAGGAAAAAAGTTGTACTCTCATGTGAAGAGTGTAAAAATCGAAACTACTCTACTATGAAAGATACGAGCTCAATAGAGCGACTTGAAATAAAAAAGTTTTGTAAAACATGCAATCAGCATACAGTTCACAAGGAAACAAAATAAATAATTGAAATAATACACTGGAGGTCCCGCAGATGCGTTTAACGAACTTTTTCGGCGATGTAGGTCGCGAAATGAAAAAAGTAAGTTGGCCTAAAAAAGATGAATTACTCCGCTCAACAGCGACTGTTGTTGCTACAGTTGTGTTCTTTGCGATTTTCTTCGCAGTAGTTGATATGGGCATTTCTTCTTTAATTCGGTTAATTCTTGGTTAATTCTTGAATAAGAAGCACTTATCCATGATATAATGTTATTTATAAGAACTGTGTAAAAGCCCGGTGAACGGGTTTTTTCATTTGCGCAAAAAAATGTACGTCAGGGAGGGAAGGACGCTCGTCCTAAATGAATGGAAAAAAGTTGGTATGTTGTCCATACTTATTCTGGATATGAAAATAAAGTAAAAGCAAACCTAGAGAAGCGTGTAGAATCAATGGGTATGCAAGATAAAATTTTCCGTGTTGTTGTCCCGGAAGAAGTAGAAGTAGAAATGAAAAACGGAAAAGAAAAATTAATGAAAAGAAAAGTGTTCCCAGGTTATGTATTAGTAGAATTAATCATGACTGATGATTCTTGGTATGTTGTACGTAACACGCCGGGTGTAACTGGGTTCGTTGGTTCTTCTGGTTCTGGATCTAAACCATCACCTCTATTAGAAGAGGAAGTTGTTACCATTATGAAACATATGGGAATGGACAACGAAGTGGTTGATTTCGACTTTGAACTTCATGAGACAGTACGTGTAAATGAGGGGCCATTCGCAGATTATACAGGTGCTATTGAAGAAATTGATGTGGAGAAGAAAAAGGTTAGCGTACTTGTGGACATGTTTGGTCGCGAGACTCCAGTTGAACTTGACTTCCATCAAATTGAAAAATTATAAAATGAAACTTGAAATGAATTGTAAAAAGTGATAATATCTTTTAAGTCAGTACGTCTTCGTTATCGGAGACGTTTTTTGAAAGATTTTATCCTTACAGATAAAATATGACGTGGGAGGGCAAATCACTGTCCAATTGACCACATCACGGACTTAAGGAGGTGTGTCTCGTGGCTAAAAAGGTAATTAAAATGGTAAAGCTTCAAATTCCTGCAGGTAAAGCTAACCCAGCTCCACCAGTTGGTCCAGCATTAGGACAAGCAGGTGTTAACATCATGGGCTTCTGTAAAGAGTTTAACGCTCGTACAGCAGATCAAGCTGGTCTTATCATCCCTGTTGAAATTACGGTATTTGAGGACCGTTCATTCACTTTCATTACTAAAACTCCTCCTGCTGCTGTTCTTCTTAAGAAAGTAGCTGGTATTGAGTCTGGTTCTGGTGAACCAAACCGTAATAAAGTGGCAACTGTTAAGCGTGATAAAGTACGCGAAATCGCTGAAACTAAAATGCCTGACCTAAACGCTGCTAGCGTAGAAGCTGCAATGCGTATGGTTGAAGGTACTGCACGCAGTATGGGCATCGTTATCGAAGACTAATTCGATTTGTTTTTAAAAAAGGTTGCGGGTCTGGAATTCCAATTCGCAACCTTTATTATCGTAAATGATTATTGTTTTTAAATAAATGGATGGCGCTCATCCTCAGGTTATACCTGAAAACAGGCGTAAACGTGGGAGGTTATTCCGCTAAAACCACATTCGAGGAGGAAATAAAAATGGCTAAAAGAGGTAAAAAGTACGTAGAAGCTGCAAAGCTTGTTGATCGTGCATCTGCTTACTCTGCAACAGAAGCAGTAGAATTAGTAAAGAAAACAAACACAGCTAAATTTGATGCAACTGTAGAAGCTGCATTCCGTTTAGGTGTTGACCCTAAGAAAGCTGACCAACAAATCCGTGGTGCAGTTGTTCTTCCACACGGTACTGGTAAAGTACAACGTGTATTAGTGTTCGCTAAAGGTGAAAAAGCTAAAGAAGCTGAAGCTGCTGGAGCTGACTTCGTAGGCGATACTGATTACATCGGTAAAATCCAACAAGGTTGGTTCGATTTCGATGTAGTAGTAGCAACTCCTGACATGATGGGTGAAGTTGGTAAACTTGGTCGCGTATTAGGACCTAAAGGTTTAATGCCAAACCCTAAAACTGGAACAGTTACTTTCGATGTAACTAAAGCTGTTAACGAAATCAAAGCTGGTAAAGTTGAATACCGCGTTGATAAAGCTGGTAACATCCACGTTCCAATCGGTAAAGTATCTTTCGAAGATGCTAAATTAGTAGAAAACTTCAAAACAATCGCTGACACTTTATTAAAAGTTAAGCCATCTGCTGCAAAAGGTACTTACATGAAGAACGTAACAGTTGCTTCTACAATGGGACCTGGCGTACGTGTAGACGTTTCTACATTAGCGTAAAAATTGGAAGTTGACTTCATAAAGAAGATTTAATATAATCATTTATGTTGTGAATTTAAATAGTGTACCGTAGACAGTAGGTGTCAATAGACTTAATTTCCTACCTAGGTGTTAATATACGAAACGGAATTTTTTTCTGTGACTATATGCCTCCATGTCTACAAGTTGGGCATGGAGGTTTTTAGTGCACTTTCGGTACATCTTCTATATAATCTACAGGAGGTGTAATAACATGAGCAAAGTAATCGAAACTAAACAACAAGTTGTAACTGAAATCGCGGACAAACTTCGTGCTAGTAAATCTACAATCGTTGTTGACTACCGTGGTTTAACAGTTTCTGAAGCAACAGAATTACGTAAGCAATTACGTGAAGCTGGCGTTGAGTTCAAAGTTTACAAAAACTCTCTAACTCGTCGTGCTGCAGAATCTGCTGAAATGGCTGAGTTAAACGAATTCTTAACAGGACCAAACGCAATCGCGTTCAGTAACGAGGATGTAGTTGCTCCTGCGAAAGTATTAAACGACTTCGCTACAAAACATGAAGCTTTAGAAATTAAAGCGGGCGTAATCGAAGGTAAACTTGTAACACTTGATGAGGTTAAAGCAATCGCTACTCTTCCATCACGTGAAGGCTTACTTTCTATGCTTCTTAGCGTTCTTCAAGCTCCAATCCGTAACCTTGCACTTGCTACTAAAGCAGTTGCAGAACAAAAGGAAGAGCAAGGCGCTTAATTTTTTAAAAGATAATTACTTGTTATCTATAAAACAATACAAACCTATTTAAGGGAGGATATTTACAATGACTAAAGAACAAATCATTGAAGCAGTTAAATCTATGACTGTATTAGAACTTAACGACTTAGTAAAAGCTATCGAGGAAGAATTCGGCGTAACTGCTGCTGCTCCTGTAGCTGTAGCTGGTGGCGCTGGTGAAGCTGCTGCTGAAAAAACTGAGTTTGACGTAGTACTTGCAAGTGCTGGCGCTCAAAAAATCAAAGTTATCAAAGCTGTACGTGAAATCACTGGTCTTGGCTTAAAAGAAGCTAAAGAATTAGTTGACAACACTCCAAAAGCAATCAAAGAAGGCGTTTCTAAAGAGGAAGCTGAAGAAATGAAAGCTAAACTTGAAGAAGTTGGCGCTGCTGTAGAAGTTAAGTAATTAACTTTTGATGCTTTAAAAAAAAGCTCGCTCTCATGCGAGCTTTTTTTTTAACTGTAAAGAAAAGAGGTGGCCATATGGCAGACCATTATTTTTCTAACGACCCTTCTAGTAAAAGTGATCGTAAACGATGGGAATTTCCACTTCGTGGATCTCAATTTACTTTTTTATCTGACCATGGGGTGTTTTCGAAAAACGAGGTGGACTTTGGTTCCCGTCTTTTAATTGAAGCGTTTCAAATGCCGGATATTAAAGGTGATATATTAGACGTAGGTTGTGGATACGGTCCTATTGGTTTGTCGTTAGCGAAAGAGTTTCAAGGTTGTGAAGTTCACATGGTGGATGTGAATGAAAGGGCGCTTGGGCTTGCGAAAGAAAATGCCGCTAATAACAGAATCGAGAATATACGTATTTTTCAAAGTAGCGTCTATGAAAATGTAGATGGCAAGTATGCTGCTATTCTATCTAACCCTCCAATTCGTGCGGGTAAAGATATCGTACATGAGATTTTAGAAAAAGCTGTGGAGTATTTAGTTCCAGGTGGAGAACTTTGGATTGTTATTCAAAAGAAGCAAGGTGCACCATCTGCGCTGAAAAAACTAGAAGAAGTATTTTCTGAAGTTGAGGTTGTAGAAAAGAAAAAAGGATATTATATCATAAAATCAAAAAAACGTTGACGGTTATTTTTGGCTATGTTAACATTATACAATGCCAATATATGATTTTCTGCGTTGAGAAAGATGTATATTTTTGTTTCTCTTGGAAAAGATAGTAAAATCAGCAGATTATGAAACAGAATGATGGTTTTCTTATAGAAGCCATTTTTCTTTTTTGAGCAGGTAGAAAGACTCAACGTATTTATCTTTAAGAGAAAAAGACTACGCTAATAGCAGTAGTTGTATTTATTTGTGATTTTGCACAAATTTTTTTGTGCATTTATAATACTCATGATTTGAGGGGTGAAGCAGTTGACAGGTCAACTAGTTCAATACGGACGCCACCGCCAACGAAGAAGTTATGCCCGTATTAGTGAAGTATTAGAGTTACCAAATCTTATCGAAATTCAAACCTCTTCTTATCAGTGGTTTCTTGATGAGGGTTTGCGAGAAATGTTCCAAGACATTTCTCCGATTGAAGACTTTACGGGAAATCTATCGCTTGAATTTATCGACTACAGCTTAGGTGAACCTAAATACTCTGTAGACGAATGCAAAGAGCGTGATGTGACGTATGCAGCACCACTTCGTGTAAAAGTGCGTCTAATCAACAAGGAAACTGGTGAAGTAAAAGAACAAGATGTGTTCATGGGAGATTTCCCACTCATGACAGAGACTGGAACATTCGTAATTAACGGTGCAGAACGTGTTATCGTTTCCCAGTTAGTTCGCTCTCCAAGCGTATACTATAGTGGCAAAGTGGATAAAAACGGAAAACGTGGTTTTACTGCTACTGTAATTCCAAACCGCGGAGCTTGGTTAGAGTATGAGACAGATGCTAAGGATGTTGTATATGTGCGTATTGACCGTACGCGTAAACTTCCTGTAACTGTTTTGTTACGCGCATTAGGGTTTGGCTCTGATCAAGAAATCACCGAGCTTTTAGGTGATAACGAATACTTAAGCAACACATTAGAAAAAGACAACACAGATAGCACAGAAAAAGCATTGCTTGAAATTTATGAGCGTCTACGTCCTGGTGAACCACCAACAGTAGAAAATGCTAAGAGCTTACTTGTGTCTCGTTTCTTCGATCCAAAGCGCTACGATTTAGCAAATGTAGGTCGCTATAAGATCAACAAGAAGTTACACATTAAAAACAGATTGTTTAATCAACGTTTAGCTGAAACGTTAGTGGATCCAGAAACTGGTGAAATTTTAGCGACAGAAGGAACAATCTTAGATCGTCGTACACTTGATCGCATTTTACCTTACTTAGAGAAAAACATTGGATTCAAAACAGCGAAACCAATGGGTGGAGTGGTAGAAGGCGATGTTGAGCTGCAATCTATTAAGATTTATGCTCCTGAGTCGGAAGGCGAACGCGTAATTAATGTAATTGGTAATGCAAATATTACTCGTGATGTGAAACACATCACACCAGGTGATATCCTTGCTTCTATCAGTTACTTCTTCAACCTACTATACAAAGTAGGGGATACAGATGATATTGACCATTTAGGAAACCGTCGTCTGCGTTCTGTTGGAGAACTATTACAAAATCAATTCCGTATCGGTCTTTCTCGTATGGAACGTGTTGTTCGTGAGAGAATGTCGATCCAAGATACGAATGCAATTACACCACAGGCACTAATTAATATTCGTCCTGTTATTGCATCTATTAAAGAGTTCTTCGGAAGTTCTCAGTTATCTCAGTTCATGGACCAAACAAATCCATTAGCAGAGTTAACTCACAAACGAAGACTATCTGCATTAGGACCTGGTGGTTTAACGCGTGAGCGCGCAGGCTTTGAAGTACGTGACGTTCATTACTCCCACTACGGTCGTATGTGTCCGATTGAAACACCAGAGGGACCAAACATCGGTTTAATTAACTCATTATCTTCGTTCGCGAAAGTAAATGAGTTTGGTTTCATTGAAACACCATACCGTCGTGTTGACCCAGAAACTGGTCTTGTAACAGGGCATGTTGATTATTTAACAGCAGATGAAGAAGATAACTATGTTGTAGCCCAAGCGAATATGAAATTATCTGATGAAGGTGAATTCCTAAGTGAAGATATCGTAGCTCGTTTCCGTGGTGAAAATATTGTAACAAATAGAGAACGCATCGACTACATGGATGTATCTCCAAAACAAGTAGTGTCGGCAGCGACAGCTTGTATTCCGTTCTTAGAAAACGATGACTCTAACCGCGCACTTATGGGAGCGAACATGCAACGTCAGGCGGTTCCGTTAATGAATCCGGAATCTCCGATTGTAGGTACAGGTATGGAGTACGTATCAGCAAAAGACTCAGGTGCTGCAGTAATCTGTAAACATCCTGGTGTTGTTGAGCGCGTAGAAGCACGTGAAGTTTGGGTACGCCGCTATGTAGAGGTTGACGGTCAAACAGTAAAAGGCGACTTAGATCGCTACAAAATGCAAAAATTCATTCGTTCTAACCAAGGAACTTGTTACAACCAACGTCCAATCGTAAGTGTTGGAAATGAAGTTGTAAAAGGTGAAATCCTTGCGGATGGTCCTTCTATGGAATTAGGTGAACTAGCACTTGGACGTAACGTGCTTGTTGGCTTCATGACTTGGGACGGTTATAACTACGAGGATGCGATCATCATGAGTGAGCGCCTTGTAAAAGATGATGTGTACACTTCTATTCATATTGAAGAATATGAATCAGAAGCTCGTGATACGAAGCTTGGACCAGAAGAAATTACACGTGACATTCCAAACGTTGGGGAAGACGCATTACGTAACCTTGACGAGCGCGGTATCATTCGCGTTGGTGCTGAAGTAAAAGATGGAGATTTACTTGTTGGTAAAGTAACACCTAAAGGTGTAACAGAATTAACAGCTGAAGAACGTCTATTACATGCTATCTTTGGAGAAAAAGCGCGTGAAGTACGTGATACATCACTACGTGTACCACACGGTGGTGGCGGTATTATCTTGGACGTAAAAGTATTCAATCGTGAAGATGGCGATGAATTGCCACCAGGCGTGAATCAACTTGTACGTGCATATATCGTTCAAAAACGTAAAATTTCTGAAGGTGACAAGATGGCCGGACGTCACGGTAACAAAGGTGTTATCTCTCGTATTTTACCAGAAGAAGATATGCCTTACTTACCAGACGGTACGCCAATCGATATCATGTTAAACCCATTAGGGGTACCATCTCGTATGAATATCGGTCAGGTATTAGAGCTTCATCTTGGTATGGCAGCAAGATACCTTGGCATTCACATTGCAACACCAGTATTCGATGGTGCTCGTGAGGAAGATGTTTGGGGCACAATTGAAGAAGCTGGTATGGCAAATGATGCGAAAACAATCCTGTATGACGGACGTACTGGTGAACCATTCGATAACCGCGTATCTGTTGGTGTCATGTATATGATTAAACTTGCGCACATGGTTGACGATAAACTTCATGCTCGTTCTACTGGACCATACTCACTTGTAACGCAGCAACCTCTGGGAGGTAAAGCTCAGTTCGGTGGACAGCGTTTCGGTGAGATGGAGGTTTGGGCACTTGAAGCTTACGGTGCTGCTTATACTCTTCAAGAAATCTTAACAGTGAAGTCTGATGATGTTGTTGGACGTGTTAAGACGTATGAAGCAATTGTTAAAGGTGAAAATGTTCCAGAACCAGGCGTTCCTGAATCATTCAAAGTATTGATTAAAGAACTGCAAAGTTTAGGTATGGACGTTAAAATGATGTCAATCAACGACACAGAAATTGAAATGCGTGATACAGAAGATGACGATGATCATCAATCAGCAGATAAATTGAATGTTGAAGTTGAGACAACTAAGGAATAATTGGGATAACCTGTAGACTAAAAGGGAGGTAGGCCCCTTGATAGATGTAAATAACTTTGAATATATGAAGATTGGACTTGCTTCACCTGACAAGATTCGTTCTTGGTCATACGGTGAAGTTAAGAAACCAGAAACAATTAACTATCGTACGTTAAAGCCTGAAAAAGATGGCTTGTTCTGTGAGCGTATTTTCGGACCACAAAAGGACTGGGAATGTCATTGCGGAAAATACAAACGTGTACGTTATAAAGGTGTAGTTTGTGATCGATGTGGCGTTGAAGTAACGCGTGCAAAAGTACGTCGTGAACGTATGGGTCATATCGAATTAGCTGCTCCTGTATCTCATATTTGGTATTTCAAAGGTATCCCGAGCCGCATGGGACTTGTCTTAGACATGTCCCCTCGCGCGCTTGAAGAAGTAATTTATTTCGCTTCTTATGTTGTAACAGAAAGTGGAGATACACCACTTGATAAGAAGCAATTACTTTCTGAAAAAGAATACCGTGCATATCGTGATCGATATGGTAGCACATTCCAAGCTGCTATGGGTGCAGAAGCGATTAAAAAGCTACTACAAGACATTGATTTAGATAAAGAAGTAGACTTCTTAAAAGAAGAATTAAAAACAGCACAAGGACAACGCCGTACTCGTGCTATTAAACGTCTAGAAGTATTAGAAGCATTCCGTAACTCTGGAAATGAACCATCTTGGATGATCTTAGATGTTCTACCAGTTATCCCACCAGAACTACGCCCAATGGTACAGTTAGATGGTGGACGTTTTGCTACTTCTGACTTAAACGACTTATATCGTCGTGTAATTAACCGTAACAACCGTTTAAAACGTCTATTGGACCTAGGTGCTCCAAGCATCATCGTTCAAAACGAAAAACGTATGTTACAAGAAGCTGTAGACGCATTAATTGATAATGGTCGTCGTGGCCGTCCGGTTACTGGACCAGGTAACCGTCCATTAAAATCACTATCTCACATGCTTAAAGGTAAACAAGGACGTTTCCGTCAAAACTTATTAGGTAAACGTGTTGACTACTCTGGCCGTTCTGTAATCGTTGTAGGACCGAACTTAAAGATGTACCAATGTGGATTACCGAAAGAAATGGCGCTTGAACTGTTCAAACCTTTCGTTATGAAAGAGTTAGTTGGAAAAGGTTTAGCACACAACATTAAGAGTGCTAAACGTAAAATTGAGCGTGTACACCCTGAAGTTTGGGACGTTTTAGAATCTGTGATTAAAGAGCATCCAGTACTTCTAAACCGCGCACCAACACTTCACCGTCTTGGTATCCAGGCGTTTGAACCTACATTAGTAGAAGGTCGCGCAATTCGTCTTCACCCACTTGTATGTACTGCATACAATGCGGACTTTGACGGTGACCAAATGGCGGTTCACGTTCCGTTATCATCAGAGGCACAAGCAGAAGCTCGTATTCTTATGTTAGCGGCACAAAACATCTTGAATCCAAAAGACGGAAAACCAGTTGTTACTCCATCTCAGGATATGGTATTAGGTAACTACTACTTAACACTTGAGCGTGAAGGCGCAATCGGTGAAGGTATGGTCTTCAAAGATGCAAACGAAGCAATACTTGCATACCAAAATGGATATGTACATCTGCACACACGTGTTGCAGTTGCTGCAAGTTCAGTAAATAACGTAACATTTACTGAAGAGCAAAAAGGTAAGCTTCTATTAACAACAGTTGGTAAATTAATATTTAACGAAATCTTACCAGAGTCGTTCCCTTATATTAATGAACCGACAAACTCAAACCTTGAAAAAGAAACACCAGCGGAATATTTCGTTGAAAAAGGTGCGAACATTAAAGAAATTATTGCTAGTCGCGAAGAAGTGGCGCCATTTAGCAAGAAGATCCTTGGTAACATCATTGCGGAAGTATTCAAGCGTTTCCAAATTACGGAAACATCTCGCATGCTTGACCGTATGAAAAACTTAGGATTTAAGTACTCTACAAAAGCTGGTATTACAGTTGGGGTATCTGACATTCTTGTATTAGGTGAAAAAGATGAAATTCTCCATGAAGCACAAGCAAAAGTAGATAATGTAATTAAACAATTCCGTCGTGGTTTAATCACGGAAGAAGAACGTTACGATCGCGTTATCTCTATTTGGAGTAATGCAAAAGATGTTATCCAAGGAAAACTGATGAAATCCTTGAATAAACGCAACCCAATCTTCATGATGAGTGATTCCGGTGCCCGTGGTAACGCATCGAACTTTACTCAGCTTGCTGGTATGCGTGGTCTGATGGCCAATCCATCTGGTCGTATTATCGAACTTCCAATTAAATCAAGTTTCCGTGAAGGTTTAACAGTACTTGAGTACTTCATCTCTACGCATGGTGCGCGTAAAGGTCTTGCCGATACAGCACTTAAAACTGCCGATTCTGGTTACTTAACACGTCGTCTTGTAGACGTTGCACAAGATGTAATTGTCCGTGAAGATGATTGTGGAACAGATCGTGGTCTATTAATTGGTGCGATTAAAGAGGGTAATGAAGTAATTGAGTCATTATATGATCGTCTTGTTGGACGTTTTGCAAGAAAAACTGTAAAACATCCTGAAACAGGTGAAGTATTAGTTAGTGAAAACCAATTAATTACTGAAGATATCGCTCATATCGTTGAGAATTCGGGTGTTGAAACTGTAAACATTCGTTCAGCGTTCACGTGTAACACTCGCCATGGTGTATGTAAGAAGTGTTACGGCCGTAACTTAGCAACTGGTACAGACGTAGAAGTAGGAGAAGCGGTAGGTATTATCGCAGCTCAGTCTATCGGTGAGCCAGGTACACAGTTAACGATGCGTACGTTCCATACAGGTGGGGTTGCCGGAGATGATATTACTCAAGGTTTACCTCGTATCCAAGAGATCTTCGAAGCTCGTAATCCGAAAGGTCAGGCAGTTATCAGTGAAATCGACGGTGTTATCGCAGCGATCAACGATGTTAAAGATCGCCAAGAAGTAGTTGTACAGGGTGAAGTTGAAGCTCGTACGTATGCTATTCCTTACGGTGCTCGTCTGAAAGTAACGTTAGGACAGCCAATTAGCCACGGTAAAGAGTTAACAGAAGGTTCTATTGATCCGAAAGAATTACTAAAAGTAACGGACATTACAGCAGTGCAAGAATACTTATTACGTGAAGTTCAAAAAGTATACCGTATGCAAGGGGTAGAAATTGGTGACAAACACGTAGAGGTAATGGTACGTCAAATGCTACGTAAAGTTCGTGTAAGTGATGCAGGTGAAACAGACGTATTACCAGGAACATTACTAGATATCCATCAGTTTACTGATGCGAATGCGAAGGTGTTACTGAAAGGTAAACAACCAGCGACAGCTAGACCTGTTCTACTTGGTATTACAAAAGCTTCACTTGAAACTGATTCATTCTTATCTGCAGCATCATTCCAAGAAACAACTCGTGTCTTAACTGATGCAGCAATTAAAGGTAAACGTGATGAGCTTCTAGGATTGAAAGAGAACGTTATTATCGGTAAACTTGTTCCTGCTGGAACAGGTATGAATCGTTATCGCAAAGTGGATCTTGTAAAAACAACACAAGATAACATGAATGTAGAAAACGATGAAGTTTATGTGGAACAGTAAAATTTTCCGTCGTAAATTTTGTATAAAAACAGCTAATCCTAGTTGACATTGTATGAGTCAAAATGTTACTATAATCAAGGTTGCTCCTGAACGATGCTTTGGAGGATATTTATATGTCTTATCAAAAAGTGTCAAATGCTGAAAATGTAGTCGTTGGTCATAAACGCACATTGGAAGCAATCAAAAATGGTATAGTTAAAGAAGTTGTTATTGCAGAAGATGCTGATGTGCGGTTAACCCATGTTATCATTCGCACTGCTTTGCAACATAACATACCCATAACAAAAGTTGAATCAGTTCGTAAGCTTGGAAAAGTTTCGGGGATTCAAGTGGGAGCTTCAGCAATAGGAATAATAAGTTAAAACTGTTTTTGTGAGGAGAGAGCATTTGCTCTTCCTTGCAAAAACTTTGTTTTCAACTAATAATGAACCACCTGGATATGTGGTCATACAAACATGCGAAGGGAGGATAATCAAATGCCTACTATTAACCAATTAGTGAGAAATGGTCGTACTGATAAAGTATGGAAATCTAAATCACCTGCGTTAAACAAAGGTTTTAACTCTTTAAAGAAAAAATCAACTGATATCTCTGCACCTCAAAAACGTGGTGTATGTACTCGTGTTGGTACAATGACTCCAAAGAAACCTAACTCAGCGTTACGTAAATACGCTCGTGTACGTTTAACAAACGGTATTGAAGTTACAGCTTACATCCCAGGTATCGGTCATAACCTACAAGAGCATAGCGTAGTATTAATTCGCGGTGGTCGAGTAAAGGATTTACCAGGGGTACGTTACCACATCGTTCGTGGAGCGCTTGATACAGCTGGTGTTGACAAACGTATGCAAGGACGTTCTAAATATGGTACTAAGCGACCAAAACCTGCTAAAAAATAATAAACTTATAATGAAAGGAGGAACTCAATATGCCTCGTAAAGGACCTGTTGCGAAACGTGACGTGTTACCAGATCCAATGTACAATTCTAAGCTAGTAACACGCCTTATCAACAAAATGATGGTTGACGGTAAAAAAGGTAAATCTCAAACAATTCTTTATAACGCTTTCGATATCGTTCGTGAACGTTCAGATAAAGAACCAATGGAAGTATTCGAGCAAGCTCTTAAGAACATCATGCCTGTTCTTGAAGTACGCGCTCGTCGTGTTGGTGGTGCTAACTACCAAGTTCCAGTTGAGGTTCGTCCAGAACGCCGTACAACTTTAGGTCTTCGCTGGTTAGTAAACTATGCTCGTCTTCGTGGTGAAAAAACTATGGAAGAGCGTCTAGCTTACGAAATCTTAGATGCAGCTAATAACGCTGGTGCATCTGTTAAGAAACGTGAAGACACTCATAAAATGGCAGAAGCTAACAAAGCATTTGCTCATTACCGTTGGTAGGATTCAACGCAAAATAAATGTAAGCATAAACCGCTTTATTTGTCGCTTATGGAAGTGTGGAGAGGGAGAATGCCTCTCCCTTTCGTTGGGCGCTCGTTTTACATAATGAGGGTACTGGACACTGGCATATGTAACAATATAAAGTGGCTTTTTTGCTACTTAAAATAAAAATCCAATCCATATATGGAAGGAGCAAGACACCAAATGACAAGAGAGTTCTCTTTAGAAAACACTCGTAATATTGGTATCATGGCTCACATCGATGCTGGTAAAACAACAGCAACTGAGCGTATTCTGTATTACACAGGACGTATTCATAAAATCGGTGAAACTCATGAAGGTGCATCTCAGATGGACTGGATGGAGCAAGAGCAAGAGCGTGGTATCACAATTACTTCTGCTGCAACTACAGCTCAATGGAAAGGTCACCGTGTAAACATCATTGATACTCCAGGACACGTAGACTTCACAGTAGAAGTAGAACGTTCTTTACGCGTACTTGATGGTGCGGTAGCAGTACTTGATGCACAATCTGGTGTAGAACCACAAACAGAAACTGTTTGGCGTCAGGCTACTACTTACGGTGTACCTCGTATCGTATTCGTTAACAAAATGGATAAGATCGGTGCAGATTTCTTATACTCTGTAGGAACAATCCACGATCGTTTACAAGCAAACGCACATCCAATTCAGTTACCAATCGGTGCTGAAGACGAGTTCAATGGTATCATTGACCTTGTTGAAGAGTGTGCTTACATGTACGGTAACGATTTAGGAACAGACATCGAGCGTGTCGAAATTCCTGAAGAGCACAAAGAACTAGCTGAAGAATACCGTGGAAAGCTTATTGAAGCGGTAGCTGAGCTTGATGAAGAAATGATGATGAAGTACCTAGAAGGTGAAGAAATCACTGTAGAAGAGCTTAAAGCTGGTATCCGTAAGGCTACAACTTCTGTAGAATTCTTCCCAGTAATCTGTGGTTCTGCATTCAAAAACAAAGGTGTTCAAATTCTGTTAGACGCAGTTATCGACTACCTACCATCTCCATTAGATGTACCTGCTATTAAAGGTACTCTTCCGGATACAGATGAAGAAATCGAACGTAAGTCTAGCGATGAAGAACCATTCGCAGCTTTAGCATTCAAAATCATGACTGACCCTTATGTTGGTAAGTTAACGTTCTTCCGTGTGTACTCTGGTGTGTTAAACTCTGGATCATACGTGAAAAACTCAACTAAAGGTAAGCGTGAGCGTGTAGGACGTATCCTACAAATGCACGCTAACAGCCGTGAAGAGATTTCAACAGTTTACGCTGGTGATATCGCTGCTGCTGTAGGTTTAAAAGATACTACTACTGGTGATACTCTTTGTGACGAGAAGAGCCTTGTTATCCTTGAGTCTATGGAATTCCCAGAGCCAGTTATCTCTGTAGCTATCGAACCAAAATCTAAAGCTGACCAAGATAAAATGGGTACAGCATTATCTAAGCTTTCTGAAGAAGATCCAACATTCCGTGCTCACACTGACCAAGAAACTGGCCAAACTATCATCGCTGGTATGGGTGAACTTCACCTTGATATCATCGTTGACCGTATGCGCCGTGAATTCAAAGTTGAGGCAAACGTTGGTGCTCCTCAGGTAGCATACCGTGAAACTTTCCGCGCTGCTGCGAAAGTTGAAGGTAAGTTTGCTCGTCAATCTGGTGGACGTGGACAATTCGGTCACGTTTGGATTGAGTTTGCACCTAACGAAGAAGGTAAAGGATTTGAATTCGAAAACAAAATCGTCGGCGGTGTAGTTCCACGTGAATACATCCCAGCTGTTGGAGCGGGTCTTGAAGACTCACTTAAAAATGGTGTACTAGCTGGTTACCCACTAGTTGACATTAAAGCAGCATTAGTTGACGGTTCTTACCATGATGTCGATTCATCTGAGATGGCGTTCAAAATCGCTGCATCTATGGCACTTAAAGCTGCGGTTTCTAAATGTAACCCAGTAATTCTTGAGCCAATGATGAAAGTTGAAGTTGTAATTCCTGAAGAGTACATGGGAGACATCATGGGTGACGTAACATCTCGTCGTGGACGTGTAGAAGGTATGGAAGCTCGCGGTAACGCACAAGTTGTTCGCGCTATGGTTCCACTTTCTGAAATGTTCGGTTATGCGACAGCATTACGTTCTAACACTCAAGGCCGCGGAACATTCTCAATGACATTTGATCATTATGAAGAAGTACCGAAGTCTGTTTCAGAAGAAATTATTAAAAAAAATAAAGGCGAATAATTGATTTTTATCAATTGTTCGAGTATAACTACTTATGTAAGCTTAGAAAGTGGGACGTAAGTTTCGCTTTCTAGTCTAAATATAAAATAACCTATATAAACTAAGGAGGAATTTAGAATGGCTAAAGCTAAATTCGAACGTTCTAAACCCCATGTTAACATCGGTACAATCGGCCACGTTGACCATGGTAAAACTACATTAACTGCTGCGATCACTACAGTTCTTGCAAAAGCTGGTGGTGCTGAAGCACGCGGATACGATCAAATCGACGCTGCTCCAGAAGAAAGAGAGCGCGGAATCACAATCTCAACTGCACACGTTGAGTACGAAACTGAAACTCGTCACTATGCACACGTTGACTGCCCAGGTCACGCTGACTATGTTAAAAACATGATCACTGGTGCTGCTCAAATGGACGGCGGTATCTTAGTAGTATCTGCTGCTGATGGTCCAATGCCTCAAACACGTGAGCACATCCTTCTTTCTCGTCAAGTAGGTGTTCCTTACATCGTTGTATTCTTAAACAAATGCGACATGGTAGACGACGAAGAATTATTAGAATTAGTAGAAATGGAAGTTCGTGACCTATTATCTGAATACGGATTCCCAGGCGACGACATTCCTGTAATCAAAGGTTCTGCTCTTAAAGCTCTTCAAGGAGAAGCTGATTGGGAAGCAAAAATCATTGAATTAATGACTGAAGTTGATGCTTACATCCCAACTCCAGAACGTGAAACTGACAAACCATTCTTAATGCCTATCGAGGATGTATTCTCTATCACAGGTCGTGGTACAGTTGCAACTGGTCGTGTAGAGCGCGGAATCGTTAAAGTTGGTGACGTAGTAGAAATCATCGGTCTTGCTGAAGAGAATGCTTCTACAACTGTAACTGGTGTAGAAATGTTCCGTAAACTTCTTGACCAAGCTCAAGCTGGAGACAACATCGGTGCTCTTCTTCGTGGGGTTGCTCGTGAAGACATCCAACGTGGACAAGTTCTTGCTAAAACTGGCTCTGTAAAAGCACACGCTAAATTCAAAGCTGAAGTTTTCGTATTATCTAAAGAAGAAGGTGGACGTCACACTCCATTCTTCGCTAACTACCGTCCTCAGTTCTACTTCCGTACAACTGACGTAACTGGTATCATCCAATTACCAGAAGGTACTGAAATGGTAATGCCTGGTGACAACATCGAAATGACTATCGAACTTATCGCTCCAATCGCTATCGAAGAGGGAACTAAATTCTCTATTCGTGAAGGTGGACGTACAGTAGGTTACGGTGTAGTTGCTACTATCGTTGAGTAATCTTAACTGATATAAAAACCCCCCAAGGGATTTTCCCTTGGGGGGTTTTCTGTGTGTTCGTATAATGAATAAGAGGATATCTTTATGTTTTGACGAGTTTCTTCTATAGTATATAAAAACATTAAAACAAAACCCAAAAACTGTAAAACGAATTCTAGTAGATGAAAACTTGAAATTCTTTAAAGTGCCATGTATAATAGCAAAAGTAGAGAAAAGCAGATGCAAACAAAAAGATGCTTGCATCTAGACGAATAACATTGTATAATAGACAATGTTGGTCTTTGACTGCGATGAAGTGGAAGGTTGCTGACACACCCGGCCGCTTTGCCATGGCATGGTGTGGGGAAATTTCCATGGAGAAGGTCTATTTTAGAAATAGGCGAACGAAGGAGGGAAAATAATGGCAAAAGAAAAAATTCGTATCCGTTTAAAAGCTTATGATCACCGTATTCTTGATCAATCAGCTGAGAAAATTGTAGAAACAGCTAAGCGTTCTGGGGCAACAGTTTCTGGTCCGATCCCATTACCAACTGAGAAGACTATTTACACAATTCTTCGTGCTGTTCATAAGTACAAAGATTCTCGTGAGCAATTCGAAATGCGCACACACAAACGTTTAATCGATATCGTGAGTCCTACTCCACAAACAGTAGATTCATTAATGCGTTTAGACTTACCGTCTGGTGTAGATATCGAAATCAAACTATAAATTATATAACTTAAAAATGTAGGAGGTGTAACTCATGACCAAAGGAATCTTAGGAAGAAAGATCGGTATGACTCAAGTATTTGCTGAGAACGGTGAGTTAATCCCAGTAACAGTTATCGCTGCTAATCCAAACGTTGTTCTTCAAAAGAAAACAACTGAAACTGATGGCTACAATGCAATCCAGTTAGGATTTGAAGACAAACGTGAAAAGTTAACTAACAAACCTGAACAAGGCCACACTGCTAAAGCATCTACAACTCCTAAGCGCTTCATTCGCGAAATCCGCGATGCAGACGTGGACGGATTAGAGGTTGGTCAAGAGGTAAAAGTTGAAGTTTTCGCTGCAGGTGAAATCGTTGACGTAACAGGAATTTCTAAAGGTAAAGGTTTCCAAGGTGTTATCAAACGCCACGGACAATCTCGCGGACCTATGTCTCATGGTTCTCGCTATCACCGTCGTCCAGGTTCAATGGGCCCAGTTGCTCCGAACCGTGTATTCAAAGGCAAAAAACTTGCTGGACGTATGGGTGGAGACCAAGTTACTATCCAAAACTTAGAAATCGTTCAAGTTGACACTGAGCGCAACTTATTACTAGTAAAAGGTAACGTTCCAGGTGCTAAGAAATCTCTTGTAGTTGTTCAAGGCGCTGTGAAGGTTAGCAAATAATTCACAATAGGAAGGAGGAATTCCAATGCCAAAAGTTACTGTATATAACCAAACTGGTTCACAGGTTGGTGAAATCGAATTAGCTGAAGCTATTTTCGGTATCGAACCAAATGAAGCTGTACTTTTCGAAGCTGTAATGATGCAACGTGCATCTTTACGTCAAGGTACACACAAAGTAAAAACTCGTTCTGAAGTTCGTGGTGGTGGTCGTAAACCATGGCGTCAAAAAGGAACTGGACGTGCTCGTCAAGGGTCTATCCGCTCTCCTCAATGGCGTGGTGGTGGTACGGTATTCGGACCTACACCAAGAAGCTATGCGTACAAACTTCCTAAGAAGGTTCGTCGTTTAGCAATTAAATCTGCATTAGCTACTAAAGTAGTTGAGAACAACATTGTAGTTCTTGAAGACCTAGTGTTAAATGCACCAAAAACAAAAGACATGCTAGCAGTACTTAAAGGATTAACTGTTGAGAAGAAAGCTCTTATCGTAACTGCTGATGCAAACGAATCTGTAGAGTTATCTGCTCGCAATATCCCTGGAGTAACAGTAATCACTGCTGAAGGCGTAAACGTTTTAGACGTACTTCATCATGATAAGCTAATCATGACAAAAGCGGCAGTGGAAAAAGTAGAGGAGGTGCTTGCATAATGAGAGATCCTCGTGATATCATTAAGCGCCCAGTTATCACTGAACGTTCTATGGAAATGATGGCTGAAAAAAAATATACGTTCGACGTGGACGTTAAATCTAATAAAACAGAGGTTAAAGACGCTATCGAAGCGATCTTTGGTGTTAATGTAGACAAAGTAAACATCATGAACTACAAGCCGAAAGCAAAACGTGTTGGTCGTCACGCTGGTTTTACTAGCCGTCGTCGTAAAGCAATCGTTAAGCTAACTGCTGACAGCAAAGAAATCGAAATCTTCCAAGGCGTTTAATTCTTACTAAAGAAGGAGGGAAATTGAGATGGGAATTAAAAAGTATAATCCAACTACTAACGGTCGTCGTAACATGACTACGAATGATTTCGCTGAAATCACGACTGACAGACCGGAAAAGTCTTTACTTGCTCCTTTAAGCAAAAAGGCTGGTCGTAATAACCAAGGTAAAATTACTGTACGTCATCAAGGTGGCGGACATAAGCGTCAATACCGTATCATCGACTTTAAGCGTAACAAAGATGGAATTCCAGGACGCGTTGCTACGATCGAATATGATCCAAACCGCTCTGCGAATATCGCATTAATTAACTACGTTGACGGTGAAAAACGTTACATTCTTGCTCCTAAATCTTTAGAAGTAGGTATGGAAGTTATGTCTGGCCCAGAAGCTGACATCAAAATCGGTAACGCATTACCATTAATCAACATTCCAGTAGGTACTGTTGTTCATAACATCGAGCTTAAGCCTGGTCGTGGCGGACAATTAGTTCGTTCTGCTGGTACATCTGCTCAAGTACTTGGTAAAGAAGGTAAATACGTACTTGTACGTTTAACTTCTGGTGAAGTACGTCTTGTATTATCTGCTTGTCGCGCTTCAATCGGTCAAGTAGGTAACGAACAACATGAACTTATCAAAATCGGTAAAGCAGGTCGCTCTCGCTGGTTAGGTAAACGCCCAACAGTTCGTGGTTCTGTAATGAACCCAGTTGATCACCCACACGGTGGTGGTGAAGGTCGTTCTCCAATCGGACGTAAGTCTCCAATGTCTCCATGGGGTAAACCAACTCTTGGATTCAAGACTCGTAAGAAAAACAAAGCGTCTGACAAATTTATCGTTCGTCGTCGTAAAAAATAATGGGATTGTAGTACGGTTCATTTCTAGAACCGTACGCCAATCACGAAGGGAGGCACCAAAATGGCTCGTAGCTTAAAAAAAGGACCATTTGTCGATGATCACTTAATGAGCAAAATGGAAAAATTAGTTGCATCTGAGCAAAAACAAGTTGTTAAAACTTGGTCTCGCCGTTCAACAATCTTCCCTCAGTTCATCGGACACACAATCGCTGTATATGATGGTCGTAAACACGTACCTGTGTACATCACTGAGGATATGGTTGGCCATAAGTTAGGTGAATTCGCACCAACTCGTACGTATAAAGGTCACCTTGCTGACGATAAGAAAACTAGAAGATAATGAGAGGAGGCACTTCAATGCAAGCTAAAGCAGTAGCGAGAACAGTTCGTATTGCTCCTCGTAAAGTTCGTTTAGTAGTAGACTTAATCCGAGGTAAGCAAGTGGGTGAAGCGATTGCTATCCTTAACCACACACCAAAAACTGCTTCTCCAGTTGTAGAAAAAGTTTTAAAATCTGCAATCGCAAATGCAGAGCACAATTATGAGATGGACATTAACAACCTAGTTGTTGAAAAAGTTTTCGTTGACGAAGGTCCAACGTTGAAACGTTTCCGTCCACGTGCAATGGGTCGTGCAAGCCAAATTAACAAACGCACAAGCCACATCACAGTTGTGGTATCAGAAAAGAAGGAGGGATAATCGATGGGTCAAAAGGTTAATCCAATTGGTCTTCGTGTCGGTGTTATCCGTGACTGGGAATCTCGTTGGTTCGCTGAGAAAGATTACGCTACATTATTACATGAAGACATCAAAATCCGTGAGTACATTAATGTACGCTTAAAAGATTCTGCTGTTGCTAAAGTAGAAATCGAACGTGCAGCAAATCGTGTAAATGTTACAATTCACACAGCAAAACCTGGTATGGTAATTGGTAAAGGTGGTACTGAAGTTGAAGCACTTCGTAAAGCTCTTAACCAATTAACAGGCAAGCGTGTACACATCAACATTTTAGAAGTTAAGAGAGCTGATCTTAACGCTAAATTAGTAGGCGAAAACATCGCTCGTCAATTAGAAAACCGTGTATCATTCCGTCGTGCACAAAAGCAAGTTATTCAACGTGCTATGCGTGCAGGTGCTAAAGGTATTAAAACACAGGTTTCTGGTCGTCTTGGCGGAGCTGATATCGCTCGTGCAGAATCTTACAGTGAAGGAACTGTTCCACTTCATACACTTCGCGCTGATATTGACTATGCAGCAGTTGAAGCTGATACAACATACGGTAAATTAGGTGTAAAAGTATGGATCTACCGTGGAGAAGTCCTTCCTACAAAAAAGAAAGCTTCTGAGGAAGGAGGAAAATAATATGTTAATGCCAAAACGCGTAAAATATCGTAGAGAGCATCGTGGTAAAATGCGTGGTCGTGCTAAAGGTGGAACTGAAATTGCTTTCGGTGAATTCGGTTTACAAGCACAAGCTGCTTCATGGATTACAAACCGTCAAATCGAAGCTGCTCGTCGTGCAATGACTCGTTACATGAAACGTGGCGGTAAAGTATGGATTAAAATTTTCCCTTCTAAACCTTACACTGCAAAACCTCTAGAAGTACGTATGGGTTCCGGTAAAGGGGCACCAGAAGGCTGGGTAGCAGTAGTAAAACCTGGGAAAATTATGTTCGAAATCGCGGGTGTATCTGAAGAGGTAGCACGCGAAGCATTACGTCTTGCAGCTCATAAGTTACCTGTGAAATGTAAATTCGTAAAACGTGAAGAAAATGGTGGTGAATCTAATGAAAACTAATGATATTCGTGAATTAACCACTGCCGAAATCGAAACAAAAGTTAAAGCTTTAAAGGAAGAGTTGTTTAATCTTCGCTTCCAACTTGCTACAGGACAATTAGAGAATCCAACTCGCATTCGTGAAGTGCGTAAAGCAATTGCTCGTATGAAAACTGTAGTTCGTGAAAGAGAGATCGGAATTAATCGATAAATTGAGGGGAGGTTTGCATAGTGAGCGAACGTAACCAACGCAAAGTTTATACTGGTCGTGTAGTGTCTGACAAAATGGACAAAACGATTACAGTTTTAGTTGAAACTTACAAAACTCATTCCTTGTACGGAAAACGTGTTAAGTATTCTAAGAAGTACAAAGCCCATGATGAGCAAAACCAAGCGAAACTTGGCGATATCGTTAAAATCATGGAAACTCGCCCGCTTTCTGCTACTAAGCGTTTCCGTTTAGTTGAAATCGTTGAAGAAGCGGTTATTATCTAAATAGATGAATCGGAATTTTTAGTCCGAAGGGAGGTTTCATAACATGATCCAACAAGAATCTCGTTTGAAAGTTGCTGACAACTCTGGTGCACGTGAACTTTTAACAATTAAAGTATTAGGCGGCTCTGGTCGTAAATATGCTAACATTGGTGACATTATCGTTGCTACGGTAAAACAAGCAACACCAGGTGGCGTTGTTAAAAAAGGTGACGTTGTTAAAGCAGTAGTAGTACGTACGAAGAGCGGAGCTCGTCGTCCGGACGGTTCTTACATCAAATTTGATGAAAACGCAGCGGTTATCATTAAAGACGATAAGAGCCCACGTGGTACTCGTATCTTCGGACCAGTAGCTCGTGAATTACGTGATAGCAACTTCATGAAGATCGTTTCTTTAGCTCCAGAAGTTCTATAATTTAAGGTATTGCCTTGCTAAGGAGGTGCAGAATTAAGATGCATGTAAAAAAAGGTGATAAAGTACAGGTAATCACTGGTAAAGACAAAGGAAAACAAGGCGTTATCCTTGTGGCTTTCCCAAAGCAAAACCGTGTTATCGTTGAGGGTGTCAATATCGTTAAGAAGCACTCTAAGCCATCTCAATTAAATCCACAAGGTGGAATTATTACTAAAGAAGCACCTATTCACGTTTCTAACGTTATGATTTTAGATCCGAAAACAGGTGAACCTACTCGTGTAGGCTTCAAAGTAGAAGATGGTAAAAAAGTTCGTATTGCAAAAAAATCTGGTGAATTATTAGATAAATAATTTTCTTAAGAAAGGAGGTCACTTCATTGAATCGCCTTAAAGAGAAGTTCCAAAAGGAAATTACTCCTGCTCTAGTGAGCAAGTTTAACTATAAATCTGTGATGGAAGTACCGAAAATCGAAAAGATCGTAATCAACACTGGTGTTGGTGACGCGGTATCTAACTCAAAAGCTTTAGACAATGCAGTAGAAGAATTAACACAAATCGCAGGTCAAAAACCTGTTGTAACTCGTGCTAAAAAATCAATCGCTGGTTTCCGTCTTCGTGAAGGTATGCCAATCGGTGCGAAAGTAACTTTACGCGGCGAGCAAATGTATGAGTTCTTCGACAAATTAGTATCGGTTTCTTTACCACGTGTACGTGATTTCCGTGGTGTTTCTAAGAAATCATTCGATGGTCGTGGGAACTACACATTAGGTGTTAAAGAGCAACTTATCTTCCCTGAGATTGATTATGATAAAGTAAGCAAAGTCCGCGGTATGGACATCGTAATCGTTACTACAGCGAAAACTGATGAAGAAGCTCGTGAACTTTTAACACAATTCGGTATGCCATTCCAAAAATAATGGAAGCCAACGCTAAGTAGAGGAGGCGAAAACGTGGCTAAAAAATCTATGATAGCGAAACAAAAGCGTACTCCTAAGTTTAAAGTACAAGAGTATACACGTTGCGAACGCTGCGGTCGTCCGCATTCTGTATACCGCAAATTTAAACTTTGCCGTATTTGTTTCCGTGAACTTGCATATAAAGGTCAAATTCCTGGTGTTAAAAAAGCTAGTTGGTAAAACCCACAAATGGGAAGGAGGTAAAACACATGGTGATGACAGATCCAATTGCAGACATGCTTACTCGCATCCGTAATGCGAACATGGTACGTCATGAGAAATTAGAGGTTCCTGCTTCTAAAATCAAAAAAGAGATCGCTGAACTTTTAAAACGTGAAGGTTTCATTCGTGATGTAGAATACATCGAGGATAACAAACAAGGTATCCTTCGTATTTTCCTGAAATATGGTGCAAACAATGAACGTGTAATCACTGGATTAAAACGTATCAGTAAACCTGGCTTACGCGTTTACGCTAAAGCTGACGAAGTACCACGTGTACTTAACGGATTAGGTATCGCTCTTGTTTCTACATCTAAGGGAGTAATGACAGACAAAGACGCTCGTCAATTACAAACTGGTGGAGAAGTAGTAGCATACGTTTGGTAATATATATTTAAAACGAACGGAGGTGTGACCACATGTCTCGTATTGGTAAAAAGATTCTTGAAATCCCTGCAGGTGTTACTATTACAATTGCAGAAGACAATACTGTAACAGTAAAAGGCCCTAAAGGTGAATTAACTCGTAAATTCAATGCTGATATGTCTATCAAAATTGAAGAAAATACACTAACAGTTGAGCGTCCATCTGAACAGAAGGAACACCGTGCATTACACGGTACAACTCGTGCTTTAATCGGAAACATGGTTGAAGGTGTAACTGCAGGTTTCGCACGCGGACTTGAATTAGTCGGTGTTGGTTACCGTGCTCAAAAACAAGGAGATAAACTTGTTTTAAGCGTAGGTTATTCTCATCCAGTAGAAATGACTCCGGAAGCAGGTCTTGAAGTTGAAGTACCTGCACCAACTAAAATCGTAATTAAAGGTATCGACAAGCAACGTGTTGGCGAATTTGCTGCTAACATCCGTGCTGTACGTGCTCCTGAGCCTTATAAAGGTAAAGGTATTCGTTACGAAGGCGAAGTTGTTCGTCGTAAAGAAGGTAAAACTGCTAAGTAAACCCGTTAGGTGAGAGAAAGGAGTGACAAGAATGATCACTAAAGCTGATAAAAATGCGACTCGTAAGAAAAGACATGCACGTGTACGTGCTAAACTTACTGGTACTGCAGAGCGTCCACGTTTAAACGTGTTCCGTTCTAACCAACATATTTACGCTCAAGTTATTGATGATGTGAATGGTGTAACGTTAGTAAGTGCATCTACTCTTGATAAAGACCTTGCTCTTAACGGTACTAGCAATACTGAAGCTGCTACGAAAGTTGGAGAATCAGTTGCTAAGCGTGCTGTAGAGAAAGGCGTTAAAGAAGTAGTATTTGATCGCGGTGGTTACTTATACCATGGCCGTGTTAAAGCTCTAGCTGAAGCTGCTCGTGAGGCTGGATTACAATTTTAATGGTCAAAGGAGGGAAAATTGATGCATCGCATTGACCCAAGTAAATTAGAACTTGAAGAACGTGTAGTTACGATAAATCGTGTCGCGAAAGTTGTTAAGGGTGGTCGTCGTTTCCGCTTTGCTGCACTAGTTGTAGTTGGCGATAAAAACGGTCATGTTGGATTCGGTACTGGTAAAGCACAAGAGGTACCAGACGCAATCCGCAAAGCTATCGAAGACGCTAAGAAAAACTTAATCGCTGTACCATTAGTTGGTACAACAATTCCACACACAATCAACGGTCACTTTGGAGCTGGTGAAGTATTCTTAAAACCTGCTGCTGAAGGTACTGGTGTTATTGCTGGTGGACCTGTTCGTGCGGTACTTGAATTAGCTGGTGTACAAGATATTCTTTCGAAATCTCTTGGTTCTAACACACCAATCAACATGATTCGCGCTACTGTGAACGGATTAAGCGAACTTAAGCGCGCTGAAGATGTTGCAAAATTACGCGGTAAATCTGTAGAAGAGCTACTAGGTTAAGGAGGGAAAACAAATGGCGAAAAAGTTAGAAATTACCCTCACTCGTAGTGTAATTGGTCGTCCACAAGATCAACGTGCGACGGTAGAAGCTTTAGGTCTTAAAAAGTTGAATTCAACTGTAGTTAAGGAAGAAACTCCTGCTATTCTTGGTATGATCAACAAAGTTTCTCACCTTTTAACTGTAAAAGAAGCTTAAGGATAACTCATTAATATAAGGAGGTGCCTGGGAATGAAACTTCATGAATTAAAACCTGCAGAAGGTTCTCGTAAAGTACGTAACCGTGTCGGTCGTGGTATCGGTTCTGGTAACGGTAAAACTGCTGGTAAAGGTCATAAAGGACAAAACGCACGTTCTGGTGGCGGTGTTCGTCTTGGCTTCGAAGGTGGTCAAACTCCATTATTCCGTCGTTTACCAAAACGCGGCTTCACAAACATTAACCGTAAAGAGTTTACTATTGTAAACTTATCAACGTTAAATCGTTTTGAAGATGGTACAGAAGTAACACCTGAATTATTGCTGGAAACTGGCGTTATCAGCAAGTTAAACGACGGTGTTAAAATTCTTGCAAGCGGAGCAGTAGAGAAAAAACTAACTGTTAAAGCGCACAAGTTCTCTTCAAGTGCTAAAGAAGCAATTGAAGCAGCTGGCGGATCAGTTGAGGTGATCTAATGTTTCGTACAATCTCCAACTTTATGCGCGTTGCTGAGATAAGACGTAAAATATTATTCACTTTAGCGATGTTAATCGTATTCAGGATTGGCACGTTTATCCCAGTGCCATTTACAAATGGAGACGTACTGAAAGCACAAGACCAATTAAATGCTTTAGGTATTCTAAATACATTTGGCGGTGGCGCCTTGAAAAACTTCTCCATCTTTGCGATGGGAATCATGCCGTATATTACAGCATCCATCATCGTGCAATTATTGCAGATGGATGTTGTTCCTAAATTTTCGGAATGGTCGAAGCAAGGTGAAATGGGCCGTCGTAAACTAACGCAATTCACGCGTTACTTTACAATTGTTCTTGCGTTTATTCAGGGGTTTGGTATGTCAATCGGTTTTAACGGTATGGTAGGTGGGCAATTAATTTTGAATCCTGGTTGGAGCACTTATTTATACATTGCTACGGTACTGACTGCTGGTACTGCATTTTTAATGTGGTTAGGTGAACAGATTACAGCTAAAGGTGTAGGTAATGGTATTTCCATCCTTATCTTTGGCGGTATTGCCGCAGCGATCCCAAGTGTTATATCTCAAGTGTATCAACAACAGTTTCAAAATATCGGAGATCAATTGTTCATGAGTATCGTTAAAGTTGCATTGATTTTACTAGCTGTGCTAGCAGTTATTGTTGGTGTTATTTTCATTCAACAAGCTGTTAGAAAGATCCCAATTCAATACGCGAAGCGTGTAACAGGAGGGAATGGGAATCATGCTGGAGCACAAAACACACATTTACCGCTTAAGGTAAATAGTGCGGGTGTTATTCCAGTCATTTTTGCTGTTTCATTCTTAATTACGCCTCCAACTATTGCACAGTTCTTCCCGAAACATGATGTATCGCAGTGGATTATTGCAAACTTTAACTATTCTCACCCAGTGGGAATGATCATATATGTTGCGCTCATTGTAGCCTTCACATATTTCTATGCATTTGTTCAGGTTAATCCAGAGCAAATGTCAGAGAATTTAAACAAGCAAGGTGGATATGTTCCAGGTATTCGTCCGGGTAAGAATACGGAACAATATCTAACAAAAATCTTGTATCGTTTGACCTTTGTAGGATCAATTTTCCTAGCAGCGATTGCAATCTTACCAGTTATCTTTACGAAATTGGGAAATCTTCCTCCATCTGCACAGATTGGTGGAACGAGTATGTTAATCGTTGTCGGCGTTGCTTTAGAAACAATGAAGCAGCTAGAAAGCCAACTGGTAAAACGCCATTACAAAGGGTTTATCAAGCAGTGAGTAAGTGGGAAGAACTATCTTCCCTACATGCTCATGTACTGAGGGGGAACAAGGATGAACTTAATTTTAATGGGGCTTCCTGGTGCTGGTAAAGGTACACAAGCCGAACAGATTGTAGCCAAGTATAACATCCCTCACATTTCAACAGGAGATATGTTCCGTGCAGCTATGAAGGCTGAAACTGAAATGGGTCTACAAGCAAAATCTTTTATTGATAAAGGTGCACTTGTTCCAGATGAAGTTACAATCGGAATTGTTCGTGAACGTTTAAGTCAAGAAGACTGCGTAAGAGGTTTCTTGCTAGACGGTTTCCCACGAACTGTTGCACAAGCATCAGCTCTTGAAGAGATTATGAAAGATCTTGGCAAAAAAATCGACTATGTTTTAAACATTAATGTGGATTCAGGGTTGTTATTAAAACGCCTTACAGGCCGTCGCATTTGTAAAGAGTGCGGTGCGACTTACCACTTAGAATTCAATCCACCAGCAAAAGCTGATGTGTGCGATAAATGTGGTGGCGAATTATACCAACGCTCTGATGACAATGAAGAAACTGTAGCAAATCGTTTAGATGTAAATATTAAGCAAACAAAACCTTTGCTTGATTTCTACGATGAGCTTGGTTACTTGCAAAGCATTAATGGTGAGCAAGATATCAATAAAGTATTTGCTGATATCGATGTTCTCATCGGAGACTTAGCGTAATGATCATCTGCAAAACTCCTCGCGAGATAGAAATCATGCGAGAAGCTGGCAGAATCGTTGCTTTAACTCATCAAGAGTTGAAACAGCACATTACTCCAGGAATTACAACGAAAGAGCTCGATCAAATAGCGGAAAAGACGATTCAAAAATATGGTGCTACGCCATCTTTTAAAGGATACAACGGATTTCCGGGGAGCATATGTGCTTCTGTAAATGAAGAGCTTGTACACGGAATTCCAGGGAAGCGTAAGCTCAAAGAGGGCGATATCATCAGTATCGATATTGGTGCGAAATACAATGGGTACCATGGAGATTCTGCATGGACGTATCCAGTTGGAAACATTTCTGAATCTGTTCAAAAGCTACTTGATGTCACAGAAAAATCGTTGTATCTTGGTCTAGAACAAGTAAAACCAGGCGAAAGATTATCAAATATCTCACATGCGGTTCAAACCCATGCTGAAGAGAATGGGTTATCGATCGTTAGGGAGTATGTTGGTCACGGAATCGGGCAAGACTTACATGAGGACCCTCAAATCCCGCACTATGGTCCACCAAATAGAGGCCCTAGATTAAAGCCGGGAATGGTCATCTGTGTTGAGCCGATGGTGAATCAAGGAAGACGATATGTAAAAACACTATCTGATGACTGGACAGTGGTAACGGTAGATGGTAAATGGTGTGCCCATTTTGAGCACACGATTGCTCTTACAGAAGCAGGATACGAAATCCTTACCACTTTATAAGTAGCTGGCTCTCCGGGATTTCAGAGCAGTGTAAAATGTTACTGATTTGAAGAAGGGAGAACTATTGAATGGCTAAAGATGATGTAATTGAAGTCGAAGGTACCGTTCTTGAAACGTTGCCAAATGCTATGTTCAAAGTAGAATTAGAGAATGGGCATGTCGTATTGGCTCACGTTTCTGGTAAAATCCGTATGAACTTCATTCGTATTTTACCAGGAGACAAAGTTACGGTAGAATTATCTCCGTACGATTTAAATCGTGGTCGTATTACGTACCGTTTTAAATAATATAGCACTCCGTAATCTTTAAGGAGGTTCGAGACATGAAAGTAAGACCGTCAGTTAAACCAATCTGCGAAAAATGTAAAGTTATTCGTAGACGTGGAAAAGTAATGGTTATTTGTGAAAACCCTAAACATAAACAAAAACAAGGTTAATCAGAAGGAGGTGCATTCAGAATGGCACGTATCGCAGGTGTAGATATTCCTCGAGACAAACGCGTTGTTATTTCTTTAACTTACGTATTCGGCATTGGTCGCACAACTGCTGAAAAAATTCTTACTGAAGCTGGTATTTCTTCAGAAACACGAGTTCGTGATTTAACGGAAGACGAATTAGGACGTATCCGTGATGTTATCGATCGTATTAAAGTTGAGGGAGACCTTCGTCGTGAAGTATCTCTTAACATTAAACGTCTAATGGAGATCGGTTCTTACCGTGGTCTTCGTCACCGTCGTGGTTTACCAGTTCGTGGTCAAAATTCTAAAAACAATGCTCGTACACGTAAAGGTCCACGTCGTACAGTAGCAAATAAAAAGAAATAATAAGTAAAGGAGGTTGAACTAACAATGGCACGTAAAACAAACACTCGTAAAAAACGTGTGAAAAAGAATATCGAAGCTGGTATAGCTCATATTCGTTCTACTTTCAACAACACAATCGTAACACTTACAGATACTCACGGTAACGCACTTTCTTGGTCTAGTGCTGGTGCACTTGGTTTCCGTGGATCTCGTAAATCTACTCCATTCGCTGCGCAAATGGCTGCTGAAGCTGCTGCTAAAGTTGCAATGGAGCACGGTTTAAAAACTTTAGAGGTTACTGTTAAAGGTCCTGGTGCTGGTCGTGAAGCTGCAATTCGTGCTCTTCAAGCTGCAGGTCTAGAAGTAACAGCAATTAGAGATGTTACTCCAGTTCCTCATAATGGATGTCGTCCGCCAAAACGTCGTCGTGTGTAATTTTTCTGTATAGAATTTTCCCTTTTGTCTATAATGGATATGATGCATTATCGAGAAATTTCGTACAGAAACATCGCTTGTTGTGCACAATCGGGAACTGCCTAAGGGGGACTTTCGGTTAGACAGGGGTTATACCTTTGTTTAACCGGGGTTTCGACGTTTTGAAGGAGGGTTTAGTTAATGATTGAAATCGAAAAGCCGAAAATCGAAACGGTTGAACTTAACGAAGATGCTAAATATGGTAAATTCGTAATTGAACCGCTTGAGCGTGGATATGGTACTACTTTGGGTAACTCCTTACGTCGTATTCTTTTATCCTCACTCCCTGGTGCCGCTGTTACTGCTATCCAAATCGATGGCGTATTGCATGAATTTTCAACAGTTGAGGGCGTAGTAGAAGACGTTACGACGATCATCTTAAACTTGAAAAAGTTAGCTCTTAAAATCTACTCTGAAGAAGAGAAGACGTTGGAAATTGATGTACAGGGCGAAGGTATTGTCACAGCTGCTGATATTACTCACGATAGTGATGTAGAAATCTTAAATCCAGATTTACACATTGCAACGTTAGCAAAAAATGCGCATTTCCGCATGCGTTTAACTGCAAAGCGTGGCCGTGGGTATACGCCAGCTGATGCAAATAAAAGCGAAGATCAACCAATAGGAGTAATTCCTATTGATTCTATTTATACTCCAGTATCACGTGTAACTTACCAAGTGGAAAAGACACGTGTCGGACAAGTGGCTAATTATGATAAGCTTACGCTTGATGTATGGACGGATGGAAGCATCGGGCCAAAAGAAGCTATCTCTTTAGGTGCCAAAATCTTAACTGAGCATTTAAATATCTTTGTTGGTTTAACTGATGAAGCACAAAATGCTGAGATTATGGTCGAGAAGGAAGAAGATCAAAAAGAGAAAGTTCTTGAGATGACTATCGAAGAACTAGATCTTTCTGTTCGTTCTTATAATTGCCTAAAACGTGCAGGAATTAATACTGTACAAGAGCTTGCGAACAAAACAGAAGAAGATATGATGAAAGTTCGTAACTTAGGACGTAAATCCTTAGAAGAAGTTAAACATAAACTTGAGGAATTAGGTTTAGGTTTACGTAAAGACGACTGAGGATTTAAACCCATCAACAAAGGAGGGAACTACGAATGGCATACAGAAAATTAGGCCGTACAAGTGCGCAACGTAAAGCTATGTTACGTGATTTAGCTACTGATTTAATTATCAACGAGCGCATCCAAACGACAGAAACTCGTGCAAAAGAACTTCGTTCTGTAGTGGAAAAAATGATCACTTTAGGTAAACGCGGAGATCTTCATGCTCGTCGTCAAGCAGCAGCTTTCATTCGCAATGAAGTTGCTAACGCTGAGACTGGTCAAGATGCACTTCAAAAATTATTCGCTGATGTAGCTCCACGCTATGCTGAGCGCCAAGGCGGATACACTCGTATTGCAAAAATTGGTCCACGTCGCGGAGACGCAGCACCAATGGTAATTATCGAGTTAGTATAATGCTGATTAAAAGGGCAGGACAGTTCTTTTCAAGTAACTGGTCATGGCCCTTTTTTTTTAAATATAAAAAAATAGGCTAACTTGGCGAAGGAAAGGGTGCCTTCTATTGAAAAAAGAGAAACTTCGGATAGAAAATATATCATTTCAATATCCTGGGGCAGCCACGTATGCATTAAAAGATGTTTCATTTTCCTTATATGAGGGAGAATGGGTATCTATTATTGGACAAAACGGTTCAGGAAAGTCTACACTTGCAAAATTATTGAATGGTTTGTTTTTGCCGGAAGCAGGGACTATTACAGTAAATGATACAATGGTTTTATCAGAGGAAACGGTATGGGATGTTCGAAAACAAATTGGAATGGTATTTCAAAATCCGGATAATCAATTTGTTGGAACAACAGTGCAAGATGATGTTGTATTTGGCTTAGAGAATATCGGAATGCCAAGAGAACAAATGATTGAAAGATTAGAACAGGCCTTACGACTTGTCCGTATGGAAGATTTTCTTAATGATGAGCCTCATTCCTTATCTGGTGGGCAAAAGCAGCGAGTGGCAATAGCAGGCGTTTTAGCACTTCAGCCATCTATTTTAATATTAGATGAAGCAACGTCAATGTTAGATCCTCAAGGAAGACGTGAAGTAGTAGAAACGGTTAGACAACTTGTTAATCAAAAAGGTATTACCGTGTTATCAATTACGCACGATTTAGAAGAAGCGGCACAGTCAGATCGTGTCATTATTTTAAATAAGGGAGAAATATTAGAGGAAGGGACTCCAGAGAAAATTTTCAAGTCCTCTCATATGCTCCAAGAAATTGGCTTAGATGTACCGTTTTCGGTGAAAATAGCAGAATTATTAAAAAGAAATGAAATTCTCTTGCAAAATACGCATCTTACAATGGAAAGCTTGGTGAACGAACTTTGGAGATTACATTCCAAAAAGTAGAACATCGTTATCAATATAAAACTCCATTTGAAAGACGCGCACTTTATGATGTAGACGTGTCGTTTCCAAGTGGGGGCTATTATGCCATTATCGGTCATACTGGTTCAGGTAAGTCGACGATGATTCAACATTTAAATGGTTTATTGCAGCCGACAAATGGTACAGTTCAAATTGGTGAACATTTGATTTCGGCAGGAAAGAAAGAAAAAAAGCTAAAGCCACTACGTAAAAAAGTAGGGGTTGTCTTTCAATTCCCAGAACATCAGTTATTTGAAGAGACTGTGGAGAAAGATATTTGTTTCGGACCTACTAATTTTGGGGTATCTGGAGACGAAGCGAAGCAAAAGGCTAGAGAGGCAATAGAACTTGTAGGGCTAGAACCGGAACTGTTAACACGTTCTCCTTTTGAATTAAGTGGTGGACAAATGAGACGTGTTGCTATAGCGGGTGTACTGGCGATGGAACCTGAAGTACTTGTATTAGATGAACCTACAGCAGGACTAGATCCAAAAGGGCAGAACGAACTTATGCAGATGTTTTATAAGTTGCATAAGGAGAAGGGGCTTACAGTTATCCTTGTAACGCATAATATGGAGGATGCTGCTCAGTATGCGGAGCAGATTGTAGTTATGCATAAAGGAACGGTCTTTTTGCAAGGAAGTGCAGAGGAAGTATTTTCACATGCTGATGAACTAGAGAAAATTGGTGTGGATCTTCCTATGTCATTAAAGTATAAACGTGCAATTGAAGAGAAGTTTGGTATTTCAATTCCAAAGGCTACCTTATCTTTAGAGGATCTTACTCATGAAGTTGTGCAGGTGTTACGAAAAGGTGGTCATGAATCATGCAGCAGTTGATTATTGGGAGATATATCCCGGGGAATTCACTTATTCATCAACTTGATCCACGTACGAAGCTGCTGATTGTCTTTTTATATGTATTTGTTGTTTTCTTAGCAAATAATGCGATTTCATATGGATTTTTATTTTTATATGCACTCATTGCTTTATTTTTTGCAAAAGTGCCGATTCGTTATGTACTTTCGGGCTTAAAACCAATTTTATGGATTTTTCTTTTTACATTTTTCCTGCATATTTTTACAAATAAAGAGGGGGATGTACTACTCCAGCTTGGTTGGTTTTCGATACATGAAAAAGGATTAGAGCAAGGGATATACATTTCTGTACGATTCTTCGTTATTATTTTAATGACGACATTATTAACGTTAACGACGACACCTATTGAAATTACAGATGGTTTGGAGACGTTATTAAAGCCGTTGAAGCGTATAAAGGTTCCTGTTCATGAAATCGCATTAATGATGTCAATTTCTCTTCGTTTTATTCCGACATTAATGGATGAAACGAGTAAAATAATGAAAGCACAAGCATCACGTGGTATTGATTTCGCCGGGGGACCGATAAAAGATAGAATGAAAGCTATTATCTCACTGCTCGTTCCTCTGTTTATCAGTGCTTTTAAGCGTGCAGAGGACTTAGCAATTGCGATGGAAGCTCGTGGATATCAAAGTGGTGAAGGACGTACTAAATTTAGGCAACTACGCTGGAAAACAAGCGATACTGTAACGATTGTAAGCTTATTTTGTTTAGCTTGTATTTTGGCATGGGTGCGATCGTAATGGAGAATAGAGAAATGGATAGAATAAAATGTACGGTTGCATATGATGGCATGCATTTTTGTGGTTATCAAATTCAGCCGAAGCATCGTACTGTTCAACAAGAGATAGAAAAAGCATTACAGAAATTGCATAAGGGAGAACTTGTTCGTGTTCAGGCATCTGGTAGAACAGATTCTACGGTTCATGCAAAAGGACAAGTCATACACTTTGATACTCCTTTGTCTCTTGAAGAGTGGCAATGGAGTAACGCTTTAAATACAATGTTGCCAGATGATATTGTTATTAGGCAAGTAGAGAAAAAAACAGAAGAATTTCATGCACGTTACGGTGTTGAGAAAAAAGAATATCGTTACCGTGTATTATTATCAAAGACTGCGGATGTATTCCGTAGAAATTACGTATATCAATATCCATATCCGCTCGAAATCAAAAAAATAAGAAAAGCAATTCCTTATTTTATTGGAACGCATGATTTCACTTCTTTTTGTTCGGCAAAAACTGACAAAAAAGATAAAGTGCGAACAATTTATGAAATCGAGTTAATTGAGCAAGACGATGAATTAATTTTTCGTTTTGTAGGTAATGGATTTTTATATAATATGGTCAGAATTATTGTTGGTACGTTACTTAACGTAGGGCAAGGAAAGCTTGATCCTGATAGCATTCCAGAGATTTTAGCGAAACAAAATCGTCAGTTTGCTGGAAAGATGGCTCCAGGTCATGGGCTTTACCTATGGGAGGTAAACTATAACAACTAATCCTGGTGTAACATTTGCTTGACATTAGAAACTCAAAAGTATATCATAACATATGGTATTGTTTCTAAAACCACGATTAGCCCCGGAAGGAAATCGTGTTTAAGATAAACAATAGATTTTTTCTATGGAAAAGATAACGAGGAGGGAAACACATGCGTACGACTTTTATGGCAAAAGCTAACGAAGTTGAGCGTAAATGGTATGTGGTTGATGCTGAAGGTCAAACTTTAGGTCGCCTATCTACGGAAGTAGCATCTATTTTACGCGGTAAAAACAAACCTACATTTACACCACACGTTGACACGGGTGATCATGTAATTATTATTAACGCTGAGAAAATTCATTTAACAGGTAATAAATTAAACGATAAAATTTACTACCGTCACACTAACCACCCAGGTGGACTTAAACAAAGAACAGCTCTAGAAATGCGTACAAACTACCCTGTACAAATGTTAGAGCTTGCAATTAAAGGCATGCTTCCAAAAGGACGCTTAGGCCGCCAAGTTTCTAAGAAACTTAACGTGTATGCTGGAGCAGAGCATCCACACCAAGCACAAAAACCAGAAGTTTACGAACTTCGCGGATAATTAATTAAAGGAGGGCTTACTTTGGCACAGGTTCAATACTATGGCACTGGACGTCGTAAGAGTTCAGTAGCGCGCGTACGCCTAGTTCCAGGCGAAGGACGCGTTATCATTAACGGTCGTGATTTTGAAAACTATATCCCATTTGCTGCATTACGTGAAGTAGTGAAACAACCTCTAGTTGCAACAGAAACTTTAGGTAACTACGATGTACTTGTAAACGTAAATGGTGGTGGATACACTGGTCAAGCTGGTGCTATTCGTCACGGTATTTCTCGCGCTTTATTAAAAGCTGATCCAGAATACCGTCTAACACTAAAACGTGCAGGTCTATTAACTCGTGACGCACGTATGAAAGAGCGTAAAAAATACGGTCTTAAAGGCGCACGTCGTGCACCTCAGTTCTCAAAACGTTAATTTTTGCGAACTACAAACCCCAACCATTTTGGTTGGGGTTTTTTTATGTTTCATTCCTTTTTTGTGATTTTTATAGCTTGGAATATTTTAGTGCTACCGCCGTGCGTATGCTTCTTCTTTAGAAGTTTAGACTAATACGTATTAGGGAGGTTTATAAGTACTATGAATGTCATTGTCAGCTTACGAGAAAAACAAAAAGAAAAGCAGTTAAAATACGAGCGGAAGATGTTGCGGGAATTATCATTAAAAACATTGCGTTCAAATATTCGTGATGCCTTTCAAATGCAAGAGCTTCATCGTCAGTATGAAGATTACTGTATTGAATTAGGGATAGAATCTTATTTATTAGGAGCGAGATATAGTAAATTTGGCTATTATGGTGAATCGTTCTTTGATGTGAAATATAGAGCCTTAGAAGAAGAACAACAATTAACTGAAACGCTATTTCAATTTTTAACGAGTATGACTATGCGAGAAATAAAGTTGAAAGATGAGGAATTACTTTTTGAATCTTGTCAGCAGTTTATAGGATTGTGGTGGCAAGAAGGATATGAAAAAGGTGAAAGAAGATATCGATTAAAGCTTCATTAAGACAAGCATAAACTTTCCTCTTGTCCCATATAAGTAATTAGAGGGACTAGCTGGAGGAGGAAAGGTATGAAGAGAATTCGAATTATCTCTTTTGCACTCGCTGCGGTTGTATTGTTTTTTTTAGTCAAACAAGAATTTCAAATTACAAAATCGTGGCGAGCTTGGAATTTACCCTTATCAGGGAAAGTAATCGTATTAGATGCTGGGCATGGTGGACCAGATGGAGGGGCTGTTGGTGGAAAGGATATTATAGAAAAGGATATTACACTTGAAATTACAAAAAAGGTACAAGACTATTTACAAGAACAAGGTGCACTAGTTATTTTAACGCGTGAGGGAGATTATGATTTAGCTAACAAAGATACAAAGTCATATAGTAGACGTAAAGCAGAGGATTTAAAAAAACGTGTAGAAATCATCAATAAACCGGATATAGACTTTTTTGCAAGCATTCATTTAAATGCTTTAACTAGTAGTGGATCGAAAGGCGCACAAACATTCTATTATCGCTCTTCAATTGAAAATGAACGTGCTGCGAAATTTATACAGGCTGAATTGAGAACGAGTTTAGAAAATACGAATCGTTCTGCTAAAACGATCTCTCACGTATACTTATTGAAGTATGCGAAAACACCAGGTGCTTTAATTGAAGCCGGCTTTTTATCGAATGTGAACGAAAGGTATATGTTAAATTCGGAGAAATATCAACAGAAGGTAGCAGCTGCAATATACCGTGGTATATTGCGTTATTTCACGGAAAAAGGAAATCCTCCAGAATAAGGAGGATTTTTTTGAGTTTCTCTCGTTAACGAAGTTTTCGGAAAATATGTTATACTGGAAATGTAAACGCATTTATTTCAAGAATAAGCAAAGATAAATTCAATTAACATTACGTTATTTTTCATACAGGGGGCTGGGCTAATTATGGTAACGAAAGAACAAGTGGTTGAAGCGTTAGAAGGAGTTGTAGATCCGTTTTTACATAAAACATTAAAAGAAACAAGTGCAATTAAAGAGATAACAGTCAAGCCTGAGAAGGAACATGTGAGTGTTAAAATTGCAATTGTAAAAACTGGTACAGCGGAACAAATGCAGTTGCAGTCTGGAATTGTAAAGTTAGTAAAAGAACTTGGGGCAGCAACAGTTGGACTTCGTTTTGCAGAATTTACAGAAGAGGAATTAGCTCAGTTTGTACCAGAACAAGAAGAAGAGCAAAGTGAATCTTTATTGTCACCAAATTCAAAAACGACATTCTTAGCAGTGGCAAGTGGAAAAGGTGGCGTGGGAAAATCAACCGTTTCCGTTAACCTTGCGGTTGCTTTAGCTCGTTTAGGAAAAAAAGTTGGTATTATTGATGCGGACATTTACGGTTTTAGTGTGCCAGACATGATGGGGATAGAAAAACGTCCTATCGTAAGAGGTGACAAGATAATTCCGGTGGAACGTTTAGGTGTAAAGGTAATTTCAATGGGCTTCTTTGTAGAGGATAATGCACCAGTTATTTGGAGAGGACCTATGCTTGGGAAAATGTTAAACCACTTCTTCACAGAAGTAGAATGGGGCGATTTAGATTATTTAGTATTAGATTTGCCACCAGGCACAGGTGATATTGCGTTAGATGTGCACTCAATGTTGCCATCTTGCAAAGAGATTATTGTAACGACGCCGCATCCAACAGCTGCGTTTGTAGCAGCGCGTGCTGGAGCGATGGCATTACGCACTGAACATAGTATTCTCGGTGTTGTTGAGAATATGGCATATTTTGAAAGTAAGGTAACTGGTGAGAAAGAATATGTATTTGGAAGAGGCGGGGGAGATAAGTTAGCTGCCGAATTGCAAACGAATGTTCTTGGTCGTATTCCGCTACAACAACCTGATTGGAATAAAGAAGACTTTGCTCCTTCAGTATACGAAGATACACATACAACCGGCATTATTTATAGTAAGATAGCTGAAACAGTAATTGATAAAACAGCTGTTACACAAAAATAAAGTGAAACTTTAATCAGTGGGGTTCATCTGTTGCTAGTACACCTTTCGCTTAACTAGAGGGGCCCATTTTGTCTGTTAATAGCAAGATAAAGTAATAACGAGTGGACAATGTATAAATTGTCCACTCGTTATTATAGTTATTATTTTTACTGTTCTTCCTTCTTCTCGCCTTGAGAACCACCGTCACCGCCTGCTTCTTTCTTATCAGATCCGCCTTTTTCAGCTTTTTGTACACCTTTACTAATGATATCGATCATCTTGGCTTGGAAGAGTGGACTTTCAGCAGTTTCTGTTAGTACTTGTTGTAGATATTGACGGTATTCTTTACTCTTCATTGTTTGTAACATCATTTTTTCTACTTCAGGATTTTTCATAATTTCTATAACACCTGCTTGGTATTCAGGGTCTTTTAATAAGGTTTTCATTAATTGGGTTTGTTCTTTCCCCATACTTTTAGCAAACTTTGATGAGAACTCAGGGTCTTTAAAGAGCTTTTCCCAGAATTGTTGCCCTTTATCGGATACCATGGCATCTTCAATCGTTTTCTTTACTACTGTTTCATCTAGTATGAGTGCTTGTTTCATTTTTTCATCAGTTAATACATCTTGAATAGCTTTCTTACCTTGATCTGTTTTTAAAATATCAACAATCATCTTCTTTGTTTGATCGTAATCTAGTTCGGATTTCGTTTCTTTTCCTTGTGCGCATGCTACAAGTGCGATAAGTAGAAAAGAAGAAACGAAAATGAATAGCATCCGTTTCATAAGTTGGAACTCCTTTCAGCACAGTTCTCTCTTTTTAATATAAATATCTTTAAGGAATTTATACATGAACATGGCTAGCTTTTTGAAATTGTCATTGATACAATTTAATTAGAAATATAAGGATAATGGGGGATGTGTTGTGAATAGCCGCAAGTGGGTACGACTATTTTTAACGACGTTGTTTCTTGGTGGGATTAGCACAGTTATTATTGGTTTTGTTTTGGAGTGGGACAGGTATAATAAATTTTTTCAAAATTTCGACGGCAAGGAGATTTTAGCGGTATCTTTCTGGCTGATGGGTGTAGGATTTATTTTTAGCGTTATAAGTCAAATGGGCTTCTTTGCGTATTTAACAATCCACCGTTTTGGACTAGGGATGTTTCGCTCATCTTCTTTATGGAATGCAGTCCAGCTCTTCTTTATTGCATTCGTATTATTTGATTTTGTGTATTTAAGGTCTGTACTTATTGCAAATGGGGAAATCTCATTGGGGAATAACATACTTGTTGCTGGAATATTATTTGTGTTTGGAGCAATTGTTGCTTATGTAAAAAGTAAAGAAACAAATAAAAAAGCATTTGTGCCAGCTCTGTTCTTTATGGTTGTTGTAACGATTCTTGAATGGGTACCAGCGCTTCGGATTAATGATACAGATTGGTTATATTTAATGGTTATACCGCTATTGTTATGTAATGCATATCAATTACTTGTATTACATCGTTTAATCGGAAAAACGAGTAAATCTGCTTAATAGAGAGAGGTTTTATACACCAGCAGTTATATTGCTGGGAGTGGTGTGATTAAAAAAGCTCTACCACCTTCTTGAAAGGTAGTAGAGCTTTTTATACGTGAAGAGTAGTAGGGACAAAGTTATTTCACATCTTCACTTTTTGTACTTGTGTTGGAAATAAGTTGTGATACGGGTATTTGCTCATATCCATCACTTTTTAATTTTTGCAGGAGCAGCGGTAAAGCTCTATTTGTTTGAAGGGCAGAATCGGATGCGTGTAATAAGACGATATCTCCACCTTTCAAATTATTAGAGACGGTGGAAACGATGTTATTTACACCTGGGTTTTTCCAATCGTTTGAATTGTTACTCCAATGCACGACGGTGTATCCAAGTGATTCTGCAATTTTAAGGGTTGCCTTGTTGAATTCGCCACTAGGTGGACGTAACAGCTTAACTTGTTTTACACCAAGTTTTGTAAAAACATCTTGTGCTCGTAAAAGGTCTCGTCTTATTTCATTTGTCTCTAGAGAAGTATAGGATATGTAATTGTAACCCATACTACCGATTTCGTGTCCATCTTTCATGATGCGCTCTACAATATCGGGGTGTCTTTCGGCCCATGCAGCAGAAAGGAAGAAGGTTGCATTCTTAATTTCTCTTTCTTTAAGGGTATCAAGGATTGGAATTGCTTTTTTGTCTCCCCAACTAATATCGAATGTAAATGCAACTTGCTTTTTAGCGGTATCTCCTTTGTAAATTACTTTAGGACCTGTAGCAGTTGAAAAAGCAGATTCATGTGAATATGTTTTTAAAAAGAGTAGCCATGCTGTAAATAAGGAAAGTATCACTATTAAGCTAATGTGTTTAAAAGTTCTCTTACTCGTAATAAAAAAGAAAAACATAATATTACGCCCCTTTGTCCAATCCTTTTCAGTTACATATATGCTGTAAATATAAAAAAGAGAACAAAGGATTAATATCGTATGTAGTGGATATAATGAATGATAGGATTGTGATAAGTGAAAATGAGCGGAACGTTTATTGTTACGTAAGGAATTATTGAGGTGATCATTTGCTTGGGCTGATGTTGACAAAAGAAGAGAGAAAAGAGATGGAATACATATTAAAGAGAGAGTTAGAGGAACTTTTATTTGATTTTGAAGATGAGCGTATTCATGAAGTTGTAAAAAAAGCGATGGAAGAAAGATATAAAATCATTTTTTGTTTATTTCGGAGAGTTGCTAACGCAGAGGAATGTATTCGTTATGTAAGAAGAAGAACTTTTTATTAAAAAGTGTTGACGTTAATAGTTTGTATATGGTAAATTAATAAACGTCGCTGATGCAGAAACGCAGAAAACGACAAAAAAGAAATTAAAAAACTTGGTTGACATCGAAAAACGAAGATGTTAACATAAGGAAGTCGCAAATGAGCGACCAAGTAGTTC